>JAUYCD010000013.1 GCA_030692375.1 Candidatus Latescibacter sp.
GTCATGCACCGCGCCGGTTGTATCAAGGTATACCTCGGCCTGGAATCCGGTTCCGATGACACTCTTGCCCTAATGAATAAAAATGTTACGGTCAACGATGCCATGAACACCCTTGACATCCTGTACCGTGAGGGGATCAAAGCCGCTGCATTCTTCCTGGTCGGATATCCTGGAGAAACCCGTGAATCCATGGAAAAAACATTTTCCTTTGCCCTCTCCTTTCCCTTTGATGAGATTTCTTTCAATGTACCCTATCCCCTTCCGGGCTCACCGCTTTATGACAGGGTGAAGGACTTCAGCCTGGAAGGGGATTGGGAAATCGAAAATGAAACCCGGTTTCTTTACCGTGCGGAATTCGATGAACAATGGATAAAGGCGAGGATTTCCGAGACATTGGAGAAATTCGCGGAGACGAAGCGGGTTAAACAGATGAAAACAGTATGAAAAATAGTAAATAAATGGATACATTTAAAAGGACGTTCGCAATCAAAACTTTTGCCTACAATAATCATGCAAGTATTCGTTCATTGCTGTTTGGAACCGGGAAGAACGCCGGTAAGTTCACCGTTTTTATTTAAAACCACCACAATTCCCTGCCCCTCTTTAGACACCTGTAAGTTGACCACGGGTTTACTATCTTTGTTAAAGAGAGCTATGGCTGCATCATGATTTTCGGTCGAGGATATTCTCGTCTGGGGATTACCGGCAGTTCCAAAGGTAGTGATTAAGCCGTCTCCATTTTCGCTTGCGGTGAATTCAATCAAATGCACGTTTTTGTTGTTGAAAAAAACCATATTCCCCTCATGATTTTTGGTGGAGCTGATATACGACTGCTGCGCGCCGTTGCCGTCAAAAATGGCCAGGGAGCCGTCACCCCAGTCATTCACTCCCATACCGACCATTTGTTTTCCACTGCTGTGGAACAGGTTTATCCCCCCGGCATGGCTTTCCGAGGAGGCAAGATTTACCAGACGCGCTCCCCTGACGTTATAGGTGACCAGGTAGCCGTCTCCCCAGGTGCTGGCCCCGATCTTGACCATCTGCTGGCTACTTTCATTATTGATTGTTATGAAACCGGTTCCATTCTTCTCAGAAGACAAGATTGCCGTCGGCTGGTTCTTATCGTTCATGACAATAAAAGTCTTGGCGCGGATTTCATTTTGTACGCTGGGTATATCTGCAGCTCCCATAATTACCACCAGGACTAGAGTCATGGCGAGAGCGATCATTCCTTTTTTATAGCGGCGGTTGGATTTTTCCAGAAGTTCAAGGCGTTCTTCAATAGTTTTCAAGGTATTTTTCCCTGTTAGACATGAGTTTATATAGGACGACATAAATAAATGCGTATGTTTTGAGTGTTTAGATCCTGAAACGGGTTCAGGATGACACGTGTCATGCCGAACTTGTTGCCGCTTCGCGGGAACGATGAAACCGTATAGTTGGAAAGTGAGTGAAGCTTTCGATTATTCGATTCCTTCCTTCCGTATCTGCGCAAGGGTATCAGTCAGGATTTTTTCCATACCCTTGGCCAGAGGGGATGGCTGACGGTACTCCCAGTAGCTTTCCACCTCATAACCGCCCTCATCGAGCATGTTCGAAGTCGGCAAATACATCTGGGCGCCGTCGGTGTAGCCCATCGGGAATGTCACTCCATCCGGATAGAAATTTCTGATGATCAGTCCCAGCTCCGCTACCGCTTCCCCCTCTATTCCGACCAGGCGAAGCCCTTTGCCCAGTTTTACGCCGTGCAGAGTTATTTGGACGCTTGATGGAAGCATATATCCCCGGTCCAGGTATCCGATCTGTTCTTTTGCCCAGAGTTTCATGATTTCCGGAGAGCTTTCCGGGTCTGTTTTAGGATTTTTGATGACCTCCTCATATCCGGCCCTTCCGATTGAGGGAGTGAGCGGCCAGTTCATTATAATCATTGCGGTACGGAGGTCCGGCCGGATTTTGACCAGACCTTTTTCCACAATTCCCTTAACTTCATCCGCTACCATCCCGCCGGCTTTGTCTACATCATCCCAGGTCCCGGCGCGCCATTCTTTTTCTCCCTTGCCGATGACGCTGGCTTTGGCGTCGCCTCCGGCGCCCTGGAGGAAAAGGCTTGCCGTAGTTCCAAGCCAGGAGTCGAGTTTCGCCATAGCGGCGCCGGGGTAATCTGCGGATATCTGATAGCTGCGCTCGTTTCCTTTAATCGTGGAAGGATGGCAGGAAGTGGAGAAGAGCAGGCAGATAGGCTTCCCGGATTTATCCTTTATCATGGCGACCGGCAAAGTGCTGCAAACGGTTCCTGCAGGATTGGGCCGGAAGGCGATTCTTCCGGTTTCGTTCTTATTGCGGCGGCTCATGGGGAGAGCGGAAGTTCCGGATCCGGCAAAGATTTCCGCTTCACGGGCCGAATCGTGCGCTTTCACCGCCGCTTCCACAATTGCCGATTCGAGCTGATTCAAGTAAAAAGGATCCGATGGTGTGTAGAACCAGGTTCCGACTTTTGGTCCTGTATGGGTGTGGGAGGTGTTGAAGAGAATCCGCCCGGGTGGGAGATCGAGGCGGCGGCCTATGGCGCCTTTGAACCGGTCTGCTTCATCCCGTGAGAAAAAGAGCAGGTCGAAGCCCATGATCAGAACATCCTGCCCTCCCTGGGAGAGATAGAGAGCCCGGGCATAAAGGTCATCATGAACGCCCTGCGAGCCTTTGGGGTCCCAGTCCCTGTCGCCGAAGCCGGTCATGGGGGTTCCGACCGGCGGAGTAATCTTCACCCGTGCATAACCGGCTTGGAGAAGACCTCGTTTTGATGAATTATATCCAGCGGTGGAAAACTTTGAATTGATCACGTCGACTATGATCAAAGTTCCCAGGATGCTGGCGCCGATAACCAGGAGACAAACCCGCTGTTTCATCGTAACCCCCAATGAAAAATCAATACTTATCGGTTTAATACTAATTCGCGATCAATTGTTAAAGAATGCCTTTGTTATGACAGCCCCCTTTCCCTCGATCCCTTGCCGCTTCGCGGGAACGATGAAACCGTTTACCCCTGAAGGGGGCAAGGGAAGTTGTTGCTCCACAGTCGATTCCTGCCCCCTCCGGGGGAAGGATGTCCAAAGGACAGGAAGGGGGCTGAATTTGAATGATTGAACGAGAATCGGTTTAATACAGAAAGGGCACTATCTGGTATATTAAACAATAATACTAGAAAGATACCCGGTGCACAACAAGCATTTGCCGCTAACTTTTAGGTTGACACTTTCTCGTAATAAAGATATTATGAAAAATTGTGACTGTACATGACAATATATATTCTCTATCATTGGAAAACAGATGCCGAAACGGTTCGTTCCCGCGAAGCGGCAACATGTTCGGCATGACGTCATCCTGAATTCGTTGCCGCTTCGCGGGAACGATAAATCCGTTTCAGGATCTATTTTTTTTCCTTCCATTCGAAATTAATTGAGAAACTATAAATCAGCAAGACAGCTTATTACAAGCTTCACAAGAAGGCTTGTAAAAAAATGAATATCGATTTTGAACAAAGCCGCTGGGAAAAGATCAGGGAAGACGCCGCCCGGTGGTGGGCCGGGGAGCTTGATCGCCCACTTTTCTACATCACACGCAATGACCGCGATCCGGTTCTTCGGGGACATCGATGATCTCGATGTGATAGTCGAACAACTCGGCAGCCCGGAAGGAATAATCCTGGTTTCCTGGGAAACAGAGAAAACAGAAGTAGAAATTCTCGATTCGCTCAGGAAATACGGGGCGGGATGATATTTTCATAGAAAAGTGCGCGAGAATGTGATATTATTAAAGTTGCAGGTGACAAAGTAAAGGCAAGGATGAAGGAGGGGGATGAAGGATGAAAAAAATATCTGAAACACTGATGCCTGTGAAGTGTGTAATAGAAGATGGTGAACCATGATTCGCATGATTCCAGGATTATCCTGAAGGAAAATAGGAGGTTCCATGAAACGCCGCGTTTTTGTTAAAACAGCCGCCCTGGGCGCAGCAGCCGCAGCGGTTGGATGTTCTTCCGCGTTGAGAAGCGGGATGATTCAGCCCTCGTCAGACCGTATGAAATATACTATCCTGGGGAAAACGGGAATCAAGGTGTCGCGTCTCGGATTCGGTTCACATCTTTCCACGGAGAATATGGCCGACCCGTCAGGCCGTGACAAACATATCCAGTATGGGATCGAAATGGGCATCAACTTCTTCGACATCTATGACCATACCTATTTCCAGTTCGCACCAATGTCCAAAAGCCTGGCAAATCACCCGCACACGGTCATGTCCCTCTACATGGAATCAAACGATGTAGAAAAGCGGGTCAATGAGGTGCTCAAACAATTCGGCCGCGAGCGGATCGATCTTTACCGGGTAATGTCCCAGGAATTCGCCAAGCTTGACCAACTCCTGGCGGTAAAGCAGAAAGGGAAAATCCGCGGAGTTGGTATTGTCGACCACAACGAGGAAAACATCCTTCAGGCCATCAAGAAATACGGCGACTCACTCGACTATGTGATTTTCCCCTACAATTTCGTCCACAACAAGGCCACCCCGAACGACAAGCAGAATTCATGGGCCGCATTCCTGCGCCTGGCGAAAAAATACAATTACGGCCTTGTCGGGATGAAACCGTTCTGCAACGAGATGCTGGTTACTTTTGCCAAAGAGAACGGCTATATCGGCGGCCCAAAGGATCGCGGGATTTCAGTACCTTCGGCGGCCATCCGCTACGCACTCTCCACCGGGGCAATCCACCTCTCTCTTCCGGCCATGAACAGCATCCGTGAGATCGAGGAGAACCTGCAAGGGGTCTACCAGCCGAAGCTAAGCGCCCTCGAGATTGAAGTTCTCGATGAAATCGACCTCCTCGCCCTGGAGAAGAAATGGGCGTACCTGAACCAGAAACCGGAATATGCCTGGCTGGTCAACTGGGCGCAACGGGGGGTATGAAAGAGGTGTGTTTGAACTTACTGCAAGTTTTCCAAGTCAGCGAGGTCCTGCAAACGGCCGGTCGTCTTTTTATTCTTTTTTAAATTTTCCAGATCGATGAAATATACCTTAGTACCATCAATCTCGATTTCTTCTTTATTCTTATAGCATTCATCGAAATCCACACCATCTACAGTGCTTATAATATCGATGCGGACAGGAAGATAACCCATTTGGATTATTTGGCCGGGGATAAGAAAATCCTCATTTGTTAAACCGAGAGATCCGAAGCCGAACTGCCCAATCACGAACAAAACCTTTCGAGCATTATCCTGGCTGATTTTTATCCAAATATCCAAATCTTTCGTATACCGCGGATGGCCATGAAATCCGACCGCATATCCTCCTACGACAAGGTACTCAACGCGGTTTTCGTTTAATAATTGTATAAACTCTTTGAAGTCTTGGTTCAGCACCGTACCTCCAGGAATGATATTCACGGCGTATTTGTTCAACCGTTTCCAGTCTGACCAGGGGAGACTGGCTTTGCCAATAGGTAAAATCGGACTCCCGCTCGTGCATTTTTTTTATTTTGACGACTTTTTGTATCGAATGTGGATTCACAGCGCTTTCCTTAAGATAGAAGTCGAGATATCGGAAGTGTTATATTCTTTCGCGGTTACTCTTGATCATTTGTCCTAAAACTTTTCCCATTCTTCTTTTGACAGTCCCGCCTGCCTAAGAATTTTTGCGAGTAACTCTCTGCCAATCTCTCCACCATGGGGATTAGGGATTGTGATAGTCAACTCTCTCTTAACCATGAATGGATGCTTGCCACCGGAAAACGGTCCTTCAAAACCTGCCCGGCGTAGACATTCCACCAGTTCTCGTTGCCTGATAGGACCAAACTGAGGCATCAGGCAACATCCTCCACTTTAACCTCGATACGGATACCATCGATCTCAGGGATTGGAAGACGTCTAAAGATGCGAATAAGTATCCACTCTTCCAGTATCTCCTCCAGGTTTTTACGACACATTTCTAATGTATTTGCACTTGTGTACACTCCTTGGCAGTCCGGTATATCACAGTAGAATGTCTTGTCCTCGGTCAACAACTCATACCGGGCGTGGGCTAAAGCCGCATCTATGTAACGTCTTATCATACTTGACCTCCTCTGGATCAACAATCGGTTGTTGTTCTATGTAGTTAGCTATTTACACCGGGAACACCTCTCATGCCCCTTGGGAATTTTGGCTCCGCACGATACACACTCCGTCGAGTCATCATCCGACGCCACCTCCGGATTCAGGAACCATTCCAAATGTCCGCAGTTTGCGCAGACGAAGACATCGGCAGTTTTGTTGAGCCAGTCCATATCGAATAAGGTCATGAGGGTTGTGTTCAGTTTGGCGTGCCGCTCCGCAAAACTATCTCCGCCGCAATGGGAGCATACAAGCTTTTTGTCTTTCACTTCAACGGGTTTTCCTTCAGTCATTTATCATCATCCTTTGTTTTTAAAAAAAGAGTATATGTATGCATAATCGAAAAGGATAAATACAATTATGATATGTAATTTCAAGGTATTATGTAAATATGGATTAGTGCAGGTTCATGATATGCTTTATGAGAAACATTTCCATCACTGCATGCCCTGTTCTCTTGTTGCCATCAACAAAGGGATGATTTTTAACCATAGAATATCCAAGAGCTGCGGCCTTTTCAATAATGGCCGGGTACAAATCTTCATCGTCGAATGTCATTCGCGGCTGAGCGAGGGCGGACTCCAGTGCGCCCATATTCAACACACCCATTAAACCCCCTGATTGCGCCATTACCCGCAGGTAAATTTCTAGAGCATTGTTGAGCGTGATGTATACCATTATAACGCCGCCAGCCGTTGATAAAGTTCTGCGTTCTTTTTCAACAGATTATCAAGGGTTC
The DNA here is from genome assembly GCA_030692375.1 of Candidatus Latescibacter sp. Classification (NCBI taxonomy): domain Bacteria; kingdom Pseudomonadati; phylum Candidatus Latescibacterota; class Candidatus Latescibacteria (ex Chuvochina et al. 2023); order Candidatus Latescibacterales; family Candidatus Latescibacteraceae; genus Candidatus Latescibacter; species Candidatus Latescibacter sp. The sequence goes on from JAUYCD010000013.1 coordinate 6,883, forward strand.
GACTGAATATTTCGTCGGGAAGCATGAGCATGTCTTCGATACTGGCGCGCGCGAGTTCTTCAGGTGCGACACCTAACCGGCCCGCGGCTTCTTTCAGCTGAACGAATCGCTCATCCGGCAGATTGATGGTGATTGTATTCATTGTTTTCTCCATATACAAAGATCATCCCGGCAATGCTTTTAAAAAGCAGTTGCCCATGACCTGAAAAAATTGATTCATTGATGAAAAACACCAATATAGGTTTATTCAGAACCGTTGGCATGGTATTTCGTTCCCTCTTCCCGGATAGTTGCAGAAAACATGGTACAGGATTAAGTCCTCAACTTATGGTTTTCACTTTCCAATTTCGGTTTGGACAACCCGCCTATAGAACCTCATTATTTATGTATAAAAATAGCACAATTCATTCTCGTGTCAAGCGATTTTCCGCTTCCCTTTTCCCTTTACATTCCTCCCTCATGTTTCTATATTGAGCCATTGCAAAAAATGAGAATGATTTCATAAAAAACAGGAGCATTCCATGTCTACCCGTCGTTCGTTCATGCAAGGCGCCGCACTCGCCGGTATCGCCGGGATTGTCGCCGCGCGCCGCGCCCCCGCTTTCGCGCAGGATACGAAAATCAAGAAAATAGGCGTTCTGGGACTCGGCTCACACAGTTTCGCCGTTCGGTTCAAAACCCGCCCGGAAGGATACACGAAAGAAATTCTCGCGAAACCCTATGGGGTCTGGGACGACAATCCCCAAGTGGCGGATGCCATGAAGGGCGAAGTGTACGAAAAGGTTTTCAGGGATCCGGTTCAACTTGCGAAAGAATGCGACTGTATCCACATCGAGCATGCCGATTACCGCAAGGTCTTCGAACTGGCGCAGCCGGGGCTTGAGATGGGGAAACCCACATTCATCAACCGTCCGTTCACTGCTACCATAGCCGATGCGGAGGAGACGGTGAGGCTGGCGAAAGCTTACAAAGCCCCCCTTATGAGCGCTTCCTCTCTGGAATTCGGGGAGGAAGTTCCCCAGATGCAGGCATTTATGAAAGAAAAAGGACCCATCCGTGCGTACGAAGCATACGGCCCAGAAGGCCACTTCACCTGGCATCTGCCCCATGTCATTAATTACGCACATGCAGGTCTCGGAGGCGGAATAGACACTGTGTACTTCGCCGGTGACTTTGAGATCGACCTCAGACAATTCCGTAATGAGAAGAAACCCACGGGCGATACCCTCTGCGTTCTCACCTATAAACCGCGCGACGGCCAGCCTCCCATCATCGGGATGTGTCATGTCAATAACTACCCGGGGCAGTTTCATGTGAATGTCTATGCGGTGAAAGAGAACCGGAACTTCATCCTCCAGGGCAAGTGGGACATGAACATGTTCGACAAGCTGAACGACCTGTATTCATTCGGGAAGATTCCCCGGCCTTACGAGGCGATACTCGAACAGCATCGCGCCCTGGTGGCAGCCAATGTGTCACGGCTGACCGGAAGGGCGGTGAAGCTCGATTCCCTGGGAGGCAACGATGCACTTCCCTATACCGATGGCATCCGTGATTATGTTGTGAGCCGAACTCTGGCGCCCGTAAAAAAATGATAAGGGGAAAAGTGCGTTTCCACCACCTGACACTACAGGGAAGATTACATAGTATTCAATTTCTCACTCACCGTTTTCTGGTTGCGTTCTTCTTTTTAGCAACAGTGTTTACCTGCTTTTCAACCGTTACAACAAACGCACGGGAAACTGCCACTGGAAATGAAGAACTGTATGTAAGCAAAATCTTCATTCCGCCCGGCGGTTTCACCACGAGCATCGAAGGTCCGGCCTGCGATATCTCCGGAAATCTTTATGCGGTCAATTATTCCAAAAAGGGCGCCATCGGGAAAGTGACCCCGGACGGCCAGGCAGGTATTTTCGTCCAGCTCCCCGGGACCAGTGTCGGCAACGGCATACGGTTCAACAGCAAGGATTTCATGTTCATCGCCGACTATGTCAACCACAACATTTTCAAGGTGGACATGAAAACCCGTGAAATCACCGTCTTTGCCCATGAATCCGCCATGAGCCAGCCGAACGACATCGCCATTGGCGCCAACGACATTCTCTATGCCAGCGATCCCGATTTCAACAAAGCAACCGGAAAGATATGGCGCATCGATACGAACGGCGCGGTTACTCTGCTCGACTCCCTCTCGGGTACCACCAATGGCATCGAGGTCGGCGCCGATGAGAAAACCCTCTATGTCAATGAGTCAAATCAGCGCAATGTCTGGACGTTCGATCTCTCCCCGGAGGGCAAAACCAGCAACAAGCGCCTGCTCATCAAATTCGCCGACTCCACCCTGGACGGCATGCGCTGCGACATCGCCGGAAACCTGTACATCACCCGACTGGAGAACAGCGCGGTGACCAAGGTTTCTCCTAAGGGCGAAATCCTCCAGGAGATAAAACTCATCGGCAAAAATCCCAGCAACCTTGATTTCGGCGGCCCCGACGGCCGTACTTGCTATGTCACCCTGGCTAATGACGGCAGTATCGAAACATTCCGGGTTGACCTCCCCGGCAGAAGCTGGCAGCTCTACCAGAACCGAAATGCTCTCATGGCGCAAAACGATACCGCCAAACCGCAGAGCTTTGTTCTGGCGGGGAATTATCCCAATCCGTTCAATTCCTCCACGGTTATCGAATACACCGTCCGGAGCGAATCCGTCATCGAACTGTCCGTTTTTAACATGCTCGGCCAGCGGGTAGCGGTATTGAAAAGCGGGCCGGCGCAACCCGGAAAATACATGATGTCATGGTATGCGGGGAATCTGCCGAGCGGAACATATTTTGTACGGCTGATTACTGGAAGCGCGTCTGAGACGAGGAAGGTGATGCTGTTGAAGTGAGAAACGGTTAAGAAAAATAAAGCACACCTGCATTCAGGTGTTGGCAACATTGTCCTTTTCCCAGCAGCAGTTCTTGTATTTACTGCCGCTGCCGCACGGACAGTAGTCGTTCCGGCTTACTCGGGGGGTGAAGTCCGTACGTTTCTCTTGAGTTCCTTTCTTCATCAGTTTGACCACATGGGAGATGTCTTCAGGCTTGTCCGGTTCAATCCCGACAATGAATATCCATCCATTTTGTTCACAAATTGCGATTATTTCTTGAGCCCGTGCTTCGGTTTGAACACGGACTATCGCCGGCTTTTTGTTAGTTCCAAGCTTCGTCACAGTGCTCTCTCTTTTTCTTTTCGGCGTTTCGTTTCGCGGCCAATTATGAAAACGTATTGTTCACGGCTGCCAATCTCAAGTGGAGTCAGACTCTCCACAGCGTGCGTCGCCGCCTCTACATTGGCCAGCATGCCTTCTTCTTCGAGAAAATCGTCGAAATTACTTCCGATATGTTTATTGTTTTCCATTGTATACCTCACCAAAGTAAACATAGCAAGGGCTGCACCCGATGTATGCAAGGGTTCGCCGAGAAATAATCAGATAACAACTGGAGTAAGGCTGAAAATACGAGCAAATTGAGATGCTTTTTTTATATCACCGCGTCTAAGGGCATCTCGAATGTCGTCAAGCTTGTATGCATCTTCAATGGAAAGGTATGGAGACCAGCCCTCATCATTTTCAAGTAACTCAACATCCGCTTCGGCAACATATTTACCTTCGTGGATATATTTTGTATGATGTCTGATATTCATCTTTTTCTCCTTAAAAAATCATCGCTCCACCGATTTGGATCAGGCCGATATGCGGTGACAATGACGGCAGGGGATAAATATCCTTTGGGAATACCCCATACGACATGTATCGGTTTTTCATCACTAGCTCGTTGTAAAAGTAAGACACAAGGTCCCTTTGTATAATTTGGATAATCTTCAACCAATCGAGAATTATCAATACCGGAAATTATATCTCTGACAAATATTTCTTCTTCCGCCATTTCATCGTAACCATGATCAGAAACCAGAATATCGCCTTTTTTTATAAGAGCTACTATCTGCTTATATGTATCACTCATAAAATATGCTCATATCTTCGTAAATATCAAGTTATTTTTATACGGCGAACGGGGCTGAATCAACGGCGGTAAGTGGTAATGTTAGGAGTTTTCTAAGGCTCGAATGATTGGCGACCAATTGTTTCTTCTTGAGTGGTCGTCTTCATCAAAAGATATTTCATCGAACCACCGAAAGCCTACTTCCTTTCGCATTGAGCCATCGCGTTTTGGCTTGGTAATATATGCCGTATAAACCTCTGAAACACGACGCGACAAGGTGGAATATTCATAGACGTAATATTCAGGGGAACCATCAACTGTGAGATTTACCAGGGCAACAAACAAGCCTTTTGGAACTAAACCAGACGTAATGTCGGCGCCGAGCTTCCATCCTTGCTTGTTATGAACAGAGCGAGTTTTTACTTGAATGGAAACGCTTCTAGTGATATCCCGATTTGTTACAACGATATCAAACAAGGGATTGTTTTTGGGCGTAAGAAGAGCAAGATAGCCTTGACGGCACAACTCGGCGCAGACAAAATACTCGCCCGCAGTTCCGACTAGATTGTTCGCACTATTCATCAGCTTAAACTTCTAACTACTGTTTCGATGGTTTCCAAAAAACCCGTTTTTCGGTTTGGCATCCTTTCTTTTCTTTGCGCGAGAATAAATCAAAGGTTTCAATTTTTCAAAATACTGAAAATTCTCCTTCAGTCAAACACCTTTCTATTTCCTGCCATCCCCCAATCACTTATTTTTCTTACCTGAGACTAACGGTTGACTTATGAGCCGACTCTCTCTATCTTATATGGTTATGGAAAAAAGAAAGCACAGCGGAGAGAATCGATGTTAAACGGAACAATTGATCTCCACCTTCATACCACCTGCTCCGACGGTCTGGATACACCCGAGGAAATCGTCGAAGCAGCCATTCAGGAAGGATATACGGTTATTTCCATAACCGATCATGATACCGTTGAAGGTGTGATACGTGGCATCAAAGCGGCGGAAGGCACCGGACTTGATCTGATAGCCGGGATAGAGCTTTCATCGATTGAGGATCTCTATGACATTCATATCCTTGGATACCATATCGATTATACCGATGCCGAATTCATCCGCCGGATCTCCTTTTTCAAAGAAAAAAGGAGAGAAAGAGCGGAAGAGATTGTTGCGTACCTGAATCGTCTCGGTCTCGATATCCAGATAGATACGGTTCTGCGGATTGCCCACGGCGCCCCGGTGGGGAGGCCGCATATCGCCGAAGCGCTCGTTTCCGAGGAACTGGTCACCACGTATGACGAGGCTTTCACCCGCTACATCGGGACTCATGGCCCCGCCTATGTTCCCAAATACAAGGTAACCCCCGGTGAAGCGATCGAGCTTATTCTCAAGAGCGGGGGCATTCCTGTTCTGGCGCATCCGGGCGTACTGAACCGTGACGAGTTGATATTTGAGCTGATGGAATACGGTCTGATGGGAGTGGAGGCGATCCATCCGCTGCATGTTGTGGAAAAGCAGATGTATTATGAAAAGCTTGCAAAAAAATACGGCCTCATTGTCACCGGCGGCTCGGACTGGCATGGGAAGGGGAGACGGCGTAATTTCAAAAAGCTCAGCGATTCGCTGAAAGTCAGTCCAAAAACCATTTCCGAAATGAAAGCATTCCACGAGAGCAGGGAAATTATTGGAAAACGAATCGCTTCAGATCCGTAAAGAAGCGCTGAAACGAAGCTGCCTTCCGGTGCATATCGCCATCATTATGGACGGAAACGGCCGCTGGGCAAAAAAGCGCAGCCTTCACCATATCGAGGGACACCGTGAGGGAATCCGAACCGTCCGTGAAATTGTCAGGGCTGCGGGAAGTATCGGTATCGGGTATATGACCCTGTATACATTTTCTTCCGAAAACTGGAGCCGCCCCCCCGGAGAGGTGATGGGGCTTATGGACCTTCTTTCTGAAACCCTTGAAAAAGAGGTTCCGGAGCTCCATAAAAACCATGTACGGCTGAAAACCATCGGAAATACTTCCGCACTTCCCAAAAGGAGCCGTGAAGCGCTCGCATCGGCTATTGCGGAAACATCCGCTAATGACGGCCTGACCCTTGTTCTGGCTCTCAATTACGGCGGTCGTGACGAGATTCTGCGGGCTGCCCGTAAAATAGCGGCGAGTGTGAAAAAAGGTCTTCTCGATCCCGGGGATATAACCCCGGAAAATATAGAATCCGCCCTGGATACTGCGGGGATTCCGGATCCGGACCTTCTTATCCGCACTTCCGGTGAGTACAGGCTGTCCAATTTTCTCCTCTGGCAGCTTGCCTATACCGAGCTCTGGGTCACCGACACCATGTGGCCGGATTTCACGGAATCTGACTTCTATGATGCCCTGGAATCGTATGCCGGAAGGGAGCGCCGATTCGGAAAGACGAGCCAGCAGATCAGCGGTGTGACTAAAAAGATCGCCGCATTTCTTACCGGAGGAGGCGGGGAATAATGCAGCCGCAGAAGACCCTCGACAGCTCCACAGTGAAAAGGATTGTTGTGGGCGTGGTCTTCGGCCCCCTGATCGTGTGGATTTTCTGGCAAGGAGGGTATCCCCTTTTTGCACTTCTGGCGCTCCTGACCCTTTTAGGGCAGTGGGAATTTTTCCGGATGCTGAACGGCGAACTGGGTTTTTTCCACCATCTCACCGGTTACATGGCCGGGCTGGCAATTGTGGCCGATGCAGTCATCCGAAAGTCCGAGCAGGTTCCAGGCATCCTGGTGACCGCGCTGATAATCTATTTCATTATCGAGATAATCACCGGTAAAGAGCGCAAACTCCGGAATGTATCCCTGGCGCTTCTGGTAACCATATATCCGGCGGCGTTCATTGTATATCTGTTTCAGATACTGTTATACCCCGGCGTTCTGTTTGGGACGGACAACCGGTTTCTCCTGTTTTATCTGGTGCTGGTCATCTGGACTTTTGATACGACATCATATTTCGCCGGTCGTTTTTGGGGTAAACATCCTTTTTTCCCGCAAATTTCCCCTAAAAAAACGATGGAAGGATTCTGGGGAGGGATGGCTGGTGTGTTGGTGTTCGGAGCGGCGACCGCTCTTTTCACCGGGTATTCTCTTCTGCAGATCATGATCGTGTCAGTTCTGGCGGGATTTTCCGGGCAGGCCGGAGATCTCTCCGAATCCATCATCAAGAGAGATGTGGGGATAAAGGACTCATCGCATATTATTCCCGGTCATGGCGGTGTTCTCGATCGTTTTGACAGTCTATTCTTTGCCGCCCCGGTCATTTACCTGTATCTGCTTATCTATACTGCCTTCTGGAGGTGATTTTGAAACGCTTTATCATCCTCGGCTCCACCGGCTCCATCGGGAAATCGAGCCTTGATGTTATCGCTGCAAATCCAAAGCAGTTCCGGGTTGTCGGACTTGCCGCCGGCCGGTCCGGAGAGAGTATGTACGAGCAGATCGCCCGTTTTCAGCCGGAAGCGGTGTCGCTTAGGGATCGTCAGATCGCCTGCGAGGTACGGAACCGGGTCGGCGGCCGTACCCATGTGTACGAGGATTTCCAGGGCATGATCGAAATGATTAAAACCCTGGAGGCGGATGCAGTGATTAACGGGCTGGTCGGATCGGTAGGAATGATACCGACCCTTGCTGCGCTGGAAAGCGGAAAAGATGTTCTCCTGGCCAATAAGGAAACCATGGTCATGGCCGGAGAACTGGTCATGGATACGGTCAAACGGTACGGCAAACGAATTGTTCCCATAGACAGTGAAATGAGCGCCATCCACCAATGCCTGAAAGGCGAGCGGCGCAATAAAGTCAAGCGTCTTATCCTGACAGCATCCGGCGGACCGTTCATTGATTTAACCCTAAAGCAGCTTGCCAGGGTTACAGTGGAGCAGGCGCTTAATCATCCGACCTGGTCCATGGGAACCAAAAACACTATAGATTCCGCCACCCTGATGAATAAAGGACTGGAAGTCATCGAAGCCAGCCGTTTGTTCGGCATTCCGGGAGATCGGATCGATGTTACCATTCACCGATCTTCTCTTGTTCATTCCTTTGTGGAGTTTATCGACGGCGCCATCCTGTCGCAGATGTCACGGCCGGACATGCGTCTTGCCATTCAGTACGCAATGACAGACCCTGAGAGACTGCCTTCACCATACGGAGGATTGGATTTTTCGAGATCCTTTTCTATGGCATTCGAACCGCCTGACAGGGAGCGGTTCCCCTGCCTGAAACTGGCATATGGGGCGCTTGCCCGCGGCGGCACAGCGCCGGCAGTCATGAACGGCGCCAATGAACAGGCAGTGGAGGCTTTTGTGGAAGGACATATAGCTTTTATGGATATCCCTTTGACAATTCAGAAAGTGATGGATGAACATGAATTTATAGAGACGCCTTCCGTTGATGAGCTTATTACCGCCGACATGAATGCCAAACGTCGAATGGATGAAATACTGAATAAGTAAAAAGTGACAAAGTTGCAAAGTAACATAAGGAAATCCGGGTATGCCATTAGATAAGGTTCGTGATCGAATATATAGATGCCGAAACAAGTTCGGCATGACACGTGTCATCCTGAACTCGTTTCAGGATCTAAATGGGCACACGGCGTTATATTTTCAATAATACTTACCCTACCCACTCGCCCGCTTGCGGGAGAGGGGGTAGGGGGTGAGGGAGTAAGGAAATACTGATGAAAACAGGCATTACCGGGCTGCCCTTTTCAGGGAAAACGACTTTGTTCTGTGCTCTCACCGGGCAGAATTACAGCGCTCTCGCTCACGGGAAAGATATCCATGTCGGCATCGTAAAAGTGCCGGATTCCAGGCTCGATCGTCTCTACGAGATGTTCGAGCCCTTAAAAAAAACCTATGCCGCCATGGAATACTTCGATATAGCCGGGCAGTCTTCAGTCCGGGGCAAGGGAATGGAACCCCAGGTGCTGCAAACCCTGAAGAACGCCGATTCCCTTATAGTGGTGCTCGATGCCTTCCGGGATAAAGCCGGCCCTATGAGTGATTTTGATGCCGTTACCGGCGAGCTGGTGTTCACAGACCTCGTTGTGGCGACAGGGAGGCTGGAACGGATAGAGAAAGACATGCGCAGCGGCAAAAGCGGGGATATGCACCTTGAGAAATCCGTGCTTGAGCGATGCCGCAGCCTGCTCGAAGATGGTAAGCCTCTCAGGGATCTGGATCTGACGGAAGATGAAGAAAAAACCATCCGCGGTTTTCAGTTTCTTTCACGAAAACCGCTTTTCATTGTGGTCAATATCTCCGAGGAGGCCCTGATTTCCGGGAAAGCTGGAGAATTCGAGAAGCCGTTCACAACGGTAAGAAATTCAACCTGTGCTGCCATCTGCGCCGAAATTGAAATGGAAATAGCCGGCCTTGATGAATATGATCGCCCCGAATTTCTCCGGTCTGTGGGGATAGAAGAACCGGCTTTGGGAAAGGTAATCCGTCTCAGTTATACGAGCCTGGGCCTGATTTCGTTCTTCACCGCCGGAGGGAAGGATGAGGTGCGGGCCTGGACTGTGCGGAAGGGCGCCCGCGCCCCGGAATGCGCCGGAGTGATACATTCGGATATGGAGCGGGGATTTATCCGGGCCGAAGTAGTATCTTTTGAAGACCTGATCAAGGCAGGTTCGTTCAAAACCGCCCGGGACATGGGATTGCTCCGCATCGAGGGAAAAGACTACGTGACACGGGACGGAGATATTTTAACCATACGGTTCAGTGTATAAGGGAGATTTTGCTTCATGTGTAATGTGCATATCAGCAGAGAAGCTGAAAGAAAACTCCACGAGGAATTGAAATTTTTGAAGGAGGTCAGGAGGCCTGAGGTGCTTCACTCTCTTCAGGAAGCCCGCCGTAAGGGAGACCTTTCGGAGAACGGGGAGTATGACGCCGCCAAGGAAGAGCAGCGCCTCATTCAATCCCGCATCAACCATCTCGAGGTCATGATCCGGAATGTCTGCATCATTGAAGACCAGAAGATTTCTTCCGAAAAAGTATACATCGGAGCGCGGGTAGATATGAAAGACCTGAATTCCGGAGAAGATATCTTCTATATCCTTGTTCATGAAGTGGAGGCGGATTTCAAAAACCGTAAGATCTCGACAACTTCTCCCATTGGGAAAACCCTTCTGGGAAAGGCAGTCGGTGAGGTGGTAGAAATCACCGTTCCTAAAGGAACGCTGCGTTACCGGATAGTGAACATTTCGAGATAAAAAGAGAGAGATTTGCGGTTTTTGCAAAAGTCGTTTTTTAAATACATGACGATATAATAATTGCGCATGTTTTGAGTGTTTAGATCCTGAAACGAGTTCAGGATGACACGTGTCATGCCGAACTTGTTGCCGCTTCGCGGGAACGATGAAACCGTTGCCGCAGGCGGGAACGATGAAACCGTTGCCGCAGGCGGGAACGATGAAACCGTTTCGGCATCTATTTTGAAAAGAAGCGCATTAAAAATATTTCGTCATGTATAAGTAACACGACAATTGCTCATGGCTCACTCTTGATTCATTTCTT
>JAUYCD010000014.1 GCA_030692375.1 Candidatus Latescibacter sp.
ATAGTGTAACAATGCTTCCAACTCTGTCGAAAACCTCACCCGGCTTTTGGCCACCCTCTCCTAATTAGGAGAGGGTAACAAAATAGCCAGCAAGGAGTTATCCCCTCTCCTGACTAGGAGAGGGGAACAAGGGGTGAGGTAAAAAAACGCCAGAAAATAATGTAAAAATTACTTTTTGCCGGATCATCTATCAAAAAGCTTGAGAAAAAGTCGCTATTAAGATTCGTCAGATCCTGAAACGAGTTCAGGGTGACACGTCATGCCGAACTTGTTTCGGCATCTAACCGGATATGAAACTCTGTTTGTCGATGAATTTTTTTAAAGTCCTTGTCTATGACGAGATCTCACATGAAATGTTTATGTTTCCGTGAGGAAAAAAACAATGAAAATAGTTAAAAAACCATTCGGAATAACACCGGACGGAATTCCGGTCGACCTCTTCACCCTTGAAAATTTTCAAGGAGTCACCGCGAAAATCACCAATTACGGCGGCATTGTGGTTTCTCTCCTGGCGCTGGATAGTCGGGGGGAAAAGAGCGATATCGTTCTCGGTTATGAAACCCTCGGAGAGTATATAAGAAATAATCCTTATTTCGGATGCATTGTGGGGCGCTATGCCAACCGTATCGCCGGGGGAAGGTTTACCCTTGAGGGGAAAGAATACATCCTGGCTAAAAATAACGGCGAAAATCATCTTCACGGCGGAATGAAAGGGTTTGACAAGGTTGTATGGAAAGCGGAAGATATCTTCCCTTCGGATGGTGTTGGAATCGCTTTGACTTATCTGAGTCCGGATGGCGAGGAAGGATATCCGGGAAATCTCTCGGTGAAAGTTCGATATATCCTTACAACGGATAACGAGTTGAGGATCGAATATTCCGCGGTCACCGACAGCGCCACGGTGGTGAATCTGACCCATCACTCGTATTTCAACCTGGCTGGGGCAGAGAGAGGAAATATTCTGAACCATGAGCTTTTGATACGGGCGGGAGCATTCACTCCCATCGATCAGACCCTTATCACCACAGGCGAAATAAGAAGCGTCGAGGGCACTCCCCTTGATTTCACCCGGCGTACTCCCATCGTCGCGCGAATCAACCAGAATGATGAACAGCTTCGTTACGGCCAGGGATATGATCACAACTGGGTGCTGGACAATTCCGACGGTTCTCTCTCCCCGGCGGCGCAGGTGGTAGAGCCGGAAAGCGGCCGTACTCTGGAGGTGTTCACAACCGAGCCGGGCATTCAATTCTATTCCGGGAATTTTCTCGACGGCTCTATCACCGGTAAAAAAAGAAAAATCTATAATAAACGAGACGGTTTCTGCCTTGAAACCCAGCATTTTCCGGATTCTGTCCATAAGCCTCATTTCCCCTCGACTGTACTGCGCCCCGGCGAGGAATATTCTCAGACAACGGTTTACCGTTTTGAAGCAGAATGAAGATACTATTGTTAAGTCAATCAGATAATGTCTGGTACTGAAGTTTCTTTTTACCCCCTTTAAAAGGGGGTCGCCGCTCAAGCGGCGGGGGGATCTTTATTCGCCGGGAAGAAGAAATCCCCCCTGCCTTTGGCGTCCCTCCTTGTTAAGGAGGGAATTATGAATCTAACTTTATTGCATTGACTTAACACTATTGGCAAAGTGGCAAAAGCCCAAAAAGAAAAAAAGGAGCAGGCATGGCTGATACCGCGCATGAAACACCGGGAATGCTGAGAGATCGAACTGACCGCGGCGGCACTGTTTATCTTTATGCTATATGCATTATTGCAGCAATGGGCGGCCTCATGTACGGATTCGTGCTGGGAGTCATTTCCGGGGTGGTGCCGTTTATAACCGATTATTTCAAATTGAGCCCCTATCAGGTTGGATTTGCAGTGGGCAATCTCGATCTCGGCTGCATTGTCGGAGCGCTTCTTGCCGGTATATTTAGCGACCGGTTCGGAAGAAAAAAAGCGTTGATTCTCACCGCGATACTGTTTGTGATTTCCGGTGTGATGACCGCCATTCCACGGACGTTTACCGAGCTGGTCATCGGCAGGCTGATCGGAGGGGTTGCAGTCGGCGCCTCCATGATCTCCGCACTGTATATCGCCGAAGTATCTCCGGCCGGGAAACGGGGCCTGCTTGTAACGCTGACACAGTTCGGAATCGTGATCGGCATCCTTGCTACTTATATCACCAACTGGCTCCTGGTGGATATCGGTCCGCACAACTGGAGGTGGATGTTCGCGTGCGGCATCTTCCCGGCGGCGATATTTCTCATCGGCCTCTTTTTTATACCGGAAAGCCCCCGCTGGCTGGCCAAACAGGGCAGGATTGAAAAAGCCCTCGCCATTCTTACCCGTATCGGAGGCGCCAGACACGCGGAAACAGAAATGCATGAAATACAGGCGGCAGTGGAAAATGAAAAGGGCTCGGTTTGGGAGCTGTTCAGGCCTGGTCTCCGGAAAGCGCTCATCATCGGGATTCTCATATCCATTTTTGCACAGAGCGTCGGCATTAACTCGGTCATTTACTATGCCCCGATCATTTTTATGAAAACCGGCTTCGAAAATGCATCTGCCGCTCTTTTTGCCGTGATTATGGTAGGTATCATTAATTTCATTTTCACCATCTTAGCAATTATCACCATCGACAAATTAGGAAGAAAGCCGCTCCTCATGGCGGGATTGGCCGGAATGTTCCTGTCGATGGGAACAATAGGTCTTTTTTTCCAATCCGACTCCATCAGCGCATCTCTGATACTGATTCCCGTCCTCGCTTTCGTCGGCTTTTATGCGATGAGCCTGGGGCCGATCGCCTGGGTCATCGTCTCGGAGATTTTCCCGAACCGGATTCGGGGAGTAGCGATGGCAATTTCCATGATCGCCCTCTATCTGGCCGATTTTCTCGTGGCGCTGACCTTCCCCCGGATGATGGATACGTTCGGGCACGTTACATTCTTTATATTTGCCGGAGTATGTGTCCTTGCATTCCTGTTTGCATGGCTCATCGTGTTCGAGACAAAGGGAAAATCGCTCGAGGAGATTGAGAAGATGCTGATGCGTACATGAAGGCTGCGCCTGTCAGAAGCGACTTCGGCGCGTCATGTACACCTGGGCGAGGCTAAAGAATTTTAGCATGTCTTGTGCGGCTTCTAAAAATCGTTAAAATTGCGTGAAAAAAACACGGAAAAGATTGTAAAAGTTGATTGCATTTTTTTGTTGATATTCAAAATTTTTCATATTAATTGTCTGGAAAAGTCATTCTTCTTTTCCTTGGGTGGACGGGAAAAGGACCGTGTAGAAAAATCGAAGATTTCAACTATTCTTCCCCTGATTACTGGTTTCAAGAATCGAAAAATAAAAATATTTTTATTTTTTTTCTCTTTCACCTTGACAAATAAAATTACTTTACTACTTTTATACATCTGCATTTATTTAGCATAAATAGAATATAGGTACATAATATTTTAGGAGGAGTTGCATGGCTTCTACTGCCGATTTCAGAAACGGATTTACTTTTATAGAAAATGGCGATTTATTTACCATAATTGAATTCCAGCATGTCAAACCGGGCAAGGGAGGGGCTTTCGTCCGTACCAAGCTCCGAAATATCAGGACTAAGACCGTTTATGAAAGAACCTACCGTTCCGGTGAACGGTTCGAAGAGGCCAGACTGGAACGCAGGCCTTTTGAATTTCTGTACCATGATGGGGAAGCCTTAGTGTTCATGGATACCGAAACCTACGATCAGATACATATTGATGCGAATCTTCTTGGGGATTCGAAAGGCTTTCTTTCCGAAAACATGACCTGCAACATTCTTTTTCACGGAGAAACACCGATTCAGGTGGAGGTTCCCACGTTTGTCGAGCTTGAAATTACCCGGACCGAACCGGGATTCAAGGGAAATACCGCGTCGAATGTAAACAAGCCTGCAATTGTTTCTACCGGCGCAAAAGTGGACGTTCCGCTGTTTATTGAAGTCGGAGATGTAATAAAAATCGATACCCGTACCGGGGAATACATCGAGCGTGTGAAAAAATAACTTTTTTTTACAATGAACTATACCTATATCAAAAGGGTTCCCTCTATGTCCATGGAAAGTATTTTTAAAGTTCCTCGAGATCTGTTTTATACCAACGACCATACATGGATATTGGTTGAAAACAACGAAGGAATCATCGGCATTACCGATTTCGGGCAACTGGAGCTTGCAGAGATTGTGTACATCGATCTTCCGGATATCGGCACCGAGGTAGTGCAAGGCTCTCCGTTCGGAACGATTGAGGCGATGAAAACGGTAGCGGAACTTATTTCACCTGTTTCCGGGGAGATCATCGAGGTCAACGACACGTTGGAATCAGACCCTCGTCAGGTTAATATGGACCCCTACGGTGACGGGTGGATGATCAAGGTAAGGATGCATGATGTCGATGAAGTTGAAAGCCTGCTCACTCCCCAGGACTACTTGGTGTATGTAACCGGAGAAGAGACCTGAAAACAATACTTGTTTTTTCGTATTTAACACATAACTGTCCGGTTAAAATTTGAGAGGTAAAGACAACTGTTGCTGTTTTTGAGTAATTGTCTTGAATCTATCGAAAGGAATGGTAAGTATTTCAACGAGATAGATGCTATCAAGGAGTAATTCTCCGACGATACGGGTT
>JAUYCD010000015.1 GCA_030692375.1 Candidatus Latescibacter sp.
TAAAATTGAAAAAAGCCAAAATCCAATAAAGAATGAAACATTTAATAATAGAGGATACAAACAGCCTGGAACTGCTATAATCTTATCCTTGCTTATTTTTCCTGGAGTGGGTCAATTTTATAATGAAAATTTAGGGAAGGGTTTTTTGTTTTTTGGGGCAGGGGCATTAGGCACAGGTTTAATGTATTATGGCTATCGAGAGGTAGAAAATACTAGAGAACACCCTAATCAATATAGAAAACATTTCAATGAATCTTGGGGTAATACTGGAGCAATTATCTTTTTTACTACATGGGTATTTGCTTCTATAGATTCCTATTCTTCTGCAAAAAAAATCAATCGCAATTTATCGATGAATGAAGAAAAGAAAAAGGATATACGATTGACATTCACCCCGAATGGAATTAAAGTATGTTATGGATTTTGAAAGAATAATATTTTCCGGTTATGTCATTAAGTAAGCAAAAGTGATCATCCGAAATGATGAAATCCCCCTACCCCCCTTATTAAGGGGAAAAAGAAAACGCTACTATCACTGTAGATGTTTTTAGGACTTGTCAGATCCCCGTTCCTTTAATTCCCCCCTTAATAAGGGGGGATGCCGAAGGCAGGGGCGATCATGAATGCCTGAAGGAGCACACAATACCTCACATTTACCACTGATTACTTACCAAAAGGGATAATTGGGTTTTACTTTTTATGACCGAAAAACACATAAGAAAAATTGCCTTTGAACTGGGAATATCTCCCCGTCAGGTTGCTCCCACAGCCGATCTTCTGGACGAGGGCGCCACTGTCCCCTTTATCGCACGGTATCGTAAGGAAGCGACCGGAAGCCTGGACGAAGTCCAGATCACCGCAGTCCGGGACCGTCTGAAACAACTCCGTGAGCTTGACGAGCGCCGGGAATCCATCCTCCGTTCACTCGATGAGCGGGGACTCCTGACCGAAGAGCTCAGTGAAAAAATCATGGCAGTAGAAACCATGGCCATACTGGAGGATATTTATCTTCCCTACCGCCCGAAACGGCGCACCCGTGCATCCATTGCCCGTGAGAGAGGGCTGGAGCCGCTCGCGCAGATGATTTTCGAACAGGGAGACCTCGATCCCGAACAGGAAGCTGCCGCCTTTGTGAATCCCGAAAAAGAAGTCAATACCATAGAGGATGCGCTGGCCGGCGCCCGCGATATCATCGCCGAATGGGTGAACGAACATGGAGAAGCCCGTGAAAAGATGCGTGAATTTTTCGCTGCCCAGGCGCGGTTCCGCTCCGGCGTGGTGTCCGGAAAGGAAGTTGAAGGGGCGAAATACCGCGACTATTTCGACTGGGACGAACCGGTTGTCTCAGCACCCTCGCACCGTATCCTGGCCATGCGCAGGGGTGAAAGCGAGGGAGTTCTGAGCCTGCGCGTTACCCCGCCGGAAGAACCGGCGCTCTTCATCCTCGAACAGGTGTTCTTGAGAAACGACACCCCGGCGGCCCGTCAGGTGCGGCTGGCTGTTCATGACAGCTACAAGCGTCTTCTCTCCCCTTCCATGGAGACCGAGATACGCCTGGAGACCAAGAAACGCGCCGATGCCGAGGCGATACGGGTGTTCGCTGAAAACCTCCGGCAGCTTTTGCTCGCATCACCTCTCGGAGGAAAGATTGTTCTTGCGGTCGATCCCGGCCTGCGCACCGGCTGTAAAATCTGCTGTCTCGACAGTCAGGGCAAGCTCCTCCACCATGATGTAATCTACCTCCAGCAGTCGGAGAAGCTCGAACAGGAAGCCGCCGACAAGGTCCACACCCTCATACGTGAATACGCCATCGAAATAATTGCGGTGGGAAACGGGACCGCCGGGAGGGAAACGGAGGCTTTCCTCCGCCGGATGGTTGACATACAGGTGGTGATGGTGAATGAAAGCGGCGCCTCGGTGTATTCGGCGTCCGAAGCGGCCCGTGAGGAGTTTCCCGACAAGGATGTGACCGTCCGCGGGGCGGTTTCCATCGGCAGGCGGCTCATGGACCCCCTTGCCGAGTTGGTGAAGATCGATCCCAAATCCATCGGTGTGGGACAATACCAGCACGATGTCGATCAGTCCCGGTTGAAAGACAGCCTCGATGATGTGGTGATGAGCTGCGTGAATGCCGTAGGGGTGGAACTGAACACCGCCTCCAAACAGATCCTCACCTATGTTTCCGGCCTGGGACCCAAACTCGCCCGGAACATCGTGGACCACCGGAACGAGCACGGCCCTTTCCGCTCTCGTGAGGAGATAAAGAAAGTTCCCCGTCTGGGTACGAAAGCGTTCGAGCAGGCGGCGGGATTCCTCCGTATCCGTGAAGGAGACAATCCCCTCGATGCCAGCGCGGTGCACCCGGAGAGCTATCCGGTTGTCAACCGTATGGCGCTCGACCTGGGCTGCACGGTGAGCGATCTTATAAAGGAGGCAAACCTCCGAAAACGGCTCGACCTTTCCCGCTATATCACCGTAACGGTCGGGCTTCCCACCCTGAACGATATTTATGAGGAATTGGCCAAGCCGGGCCGCGATCCCCGCACATCGTTCGAGATTTTTTCCTTCTCCGAGAATGTTACGAAGCCCGAAGACCTGCGTGTCGGCATGAAACTCCCGGGAATAGTGACCAACATCACCGCCTTCGGGGCTTTTGTTGACATCGGGGTGCATCAGGACGGCCTCGTGCACAAGAGCCAGCTTGCGGATAAGTTCGTGAAGAATCCCGCGAATGTGGTCAAGGTAAGCCAGAAAGTCATGGCGACCGTGGTGGAGGTTGACCTGGTGCGGAAACGGATATCGCTTTCGCTGAGAACTAACCCGCTGCCGCCGAAAGAACGAAAGAAATCTGAAATCTGAAAGTGAGTTTGAAACGCGGATGGACGGGATGGATTGTAAATAAGGAAAGTGATATAAGCGAAATGACATTCTCCTTGAAGTGCGGCATTTGAGCGGCTAATTTATAATCATACTGCAAATTAGCCGAAGATATCAGTGTCGAAAGTTTTTTAGCCGGCATACCGTTAATAGCTGATCAGGGAAACACTTAACCTAACAGAGGGGAAAAATGGCTAATACGACTATAGCCGATTTAACTGTGGATCAGTTCAAGGCGCTCATGCAGGAAATTGTTATTCAGACATTTACCGAAATGCTTGGCGATCCTGATGAAGGTTTGGAGCTACGAGAAGACATCAAAGTTAAAATTCAAAAGTCACTATCGGCTGTGAAGGCAGGCGAAAAGATTATACCTGCTGAAGAAGTCGCATCTAACTTGGGGCTGACCTGGTAATGGGAACTATAGCGTGCTTTATACGTTCGATAAAATGGCGCAGAAAATTGTCATTCATTTCGTCAAACACCATAGTGAAGTCTATAAAGTGAGATAACTGATAATTACTATTTTAGGGTATAAACATGAAACTGTTTACCATCGGTCATAGTAACCATAGCATAGAGAAATTTATTCAATTATTAGAAGACAATTACATAATGACTTTGGTTGATGTGCGTTCTGCTCCATTCAGCCGTTACAATCCTCAGTTCAATAAAGAAAATCTTGAGAACATCCTTTCGGGCAAAAGTATTGAATATGCCTATGCAGGTAAGTATCTGGGTGGCCGTCCTTCAGACCCCGCTTGCTACAAGAGCCATGTGTTACCGCCGGAGGGTACAGATTATCTTTATGAAGTAGATTACCCTGAAGTTATGAAGCGCCCCTGGTTTATACAAGGTATCATGCGTTTGTTGGAGTTGGCCAATGAGCAGATAACAGTAATCATGTGCAGTGAAGAGGATCCCGCTGAGTGCCACCGGCATCACTTGATCGCCCAATATATCATGACGGAACATCCCGAAGTAAATGTTCAACATATTCGAGGCGATGGTATAGTTTATAGTGCTCGTTCAATCCAGGTGTCAGTAAACAGGCCAACGGCCGAACAACTATCATTGTTCCGGGAGGAGCAATGAAACTCTATACTATTGGATTCACTCAGAAACACGCAGAATTATTTTTTGGGCTTTTACGCCAAAATAGTGTGCAACGATTAGTTGATATTCGTCTTAATGCAGTTGGGCAACTTTCAGGTTTTGCTAAAAAAGATGATTTACCCTTCTTTCTGTCCAAACTCGTGGATGGCTGCCAATATATTCATTTGCCAGAGCTTACCCCTACAAAAGAAATTTTAAATGAATATCGTTCAGACTCGGATTGGTCCCGTTTTGTAGCACGTTTCGAAGCTCTCATGGATGAACGCAAGATTCCAGATACACTGGATAAAGTGGGATTCGAAAGATTCACCTCCTGTCTACTTTGTAGCGAGCCTACTCCTGAGCAATGCCATCGCCGTTTGGTCGCAGAAAGACTGACCGCACACTGGCCTAATGTGGAGGTCTTTCATTTATGAAGAAGCTATTAATTATAACCGACCTTACCCGCATGAAAGAGAAGCGGGTATGTATCGCCGGTTATGACGAAAATGGTAACTGTATCCGTCCGGTATTGCCACCACCAGGTATCAAAGAAAATACACTGTACTTACGGGGAAGCCATGTGATTTCCCCTTTTTCAGTGGTCGAATTCGATTTTCTTAAGCACCTTCCTCGACCACCTCACACTGAGGATTACCTTTATAATCCGAAATCTATTCGATTTATCGAACACTTGGATTAAAAGCGTAAACGTGAAATACTCATTCAAACCCTGTTTGAGAATATCAGCGCGATATTCGAAGTACCTGTTTTGTCTGATCCGGGACATTACATCATGGATGGTCAGGGGCCTCGGTCGCTTGGTACTATTCAGCCGCGGCGAGTGATAAAAGTAATCCATGAAAAATCTCCCGAAGGTATGTTGAAGTATCGTCTCAACTTTATAGATGGCCAAGGGAAAAGTTATAGGTTGACCATTACAGACTTAGCGTGGCGCTATTATAATGACCGGCTGCGAGATGAAGGGAAAACACCGCAGCAGATTTCCTCAGACCTCATAGCGACACTTATGAAGAGCGAAGTTTTTCTACGGATTGGTCTTGCGCGTGGCTGGGAAAAGTTTCCAGATAGATGTTTCCTGCAGATTACTGGTGTTTACAGTTTTCCTGACTATCTCAAAGGTCAGACATTTTCTGACCTAGCCCCTAAGCGAAATAAGTATATCAAATACCTGAAAAGTGTGTTGAGAGAAATATGCCGGCTAACCACACATTAAGGCCGACTTGCTATCATTGCAATTGTCAACCGGATATTGTTCATGTTTTTCTGTGCGGGGTGTGCAACCGTGGGGCGCGACTTAAAGTAAATATATGATGCAAAGCTCCGGTTATACCCCTCCTCATATTCTCCTATTCCGATGGCCGTACGATTGGCGCCAACGCTTTAATAAATACCGCCGCCTGACGAATCATGCCCAGATCGTTGGGATGAGTGCCATCGACCGTGCCATCGAAGTCATCTCCCAGCATCCCATCGTTCGACAGGAACGAGAGGTTCTTCATTCCGTCCTTTGTCAATTTCTCGTACACGGCGCGGGCGATGCGCCCTTTCTCGGTCGGGGTGACATTCCGGACGCTTGGATCCTCGGCGAGGAGAATCGGGGTGACCGGATGCGCGCTGCGAAGTTTCCGCACGAACGGCTCGAGGCGCTCCTTCACCATGTCGGGAGTCATGTTCGGCAAGCAGTCGAGGACATAGACGGACGGGTCGAGCTCAGCGAGCAGATCGGCCATTTCCGGCTCCATCCTGCCGCTTCCGGAAAATCCCAGGTTGATGACGGGGACATCGAGCTCCCTGCCGACAATCGAAGTGGCGGCCATGCCGGGGCGGGAGGCGCACCCTCCCTGTGTGATGGAGGTGCCGTAAAACACGATCGGCTTATGGCGCTCACGGGCGGACGGTTTCGGCGTCGAGATGGTCTTGTCCTGGGGGATTCCGATCTCCACCGACTTCACGCCGTTGTAAAGAGGCAGGTACAGGATATACTCTCCGCCCGGCGTGAGGCTGAACGGCGCGGTATTCGTGACCTCCTTTGGACGGCCGTTTCCCAGGAAACGCCACTTCCCCGCCTTGTCCCTGAAATATAGGTCAACGCCGCTGACCCCCGTGGCCGGCATATGGGGCATGGCAAGTTCGGCATTCAGTAGACTCCAGCGCACCTGCATGGACGGTGAATCGGTGGTAAAGCGGACGCACATTCCGGCGGAATGGTGGCTCAGGTTCCACACCGAGGAAGGTGCGGTGTCTTTGGCTTTCGCCGGAAGACGATCCCAGAAAGACTCGGTGTTCTCCCACCCTTTTCCCTCGACCGTTAGCAGTTTGCAGTCATACCATACGGTCTTGCCGTCCGGGTCCGCTGTGCTGCGGCGCGGGTCGATCCGGTCGGCGTGGAGCGGGGCCGCCGCGTTGATGAGGGGGAAAAACAGGAGGGCGATCGTGAGGAGGCGGAGGAGGAGAGGCATTCAATGTCCTTTCTTTCGGTTGGAACGGCTTACCGTTGAGCTGTGAACGCAATGACTCCAGGGGATATCAATATTTGTGTATCAACATAGCACAATTCATTGTCAAGTCAAGCGTAAATTATACTTTTACGGGTGTATGTTTGATTGCCGCTTTTTCTCAAAACCAAAATATACTATCTTTCATTCCGGCAGGCGTCTCGACAAATGTTGTTCTTTCCGGATTCTATACATTACGACACATTTTATTGCGTTTTTTCCAAAATAGATGCCGAAACAAGTTCGGCATGACACGTGTCATCCTGAACTCGTTTCAGGATCTAAATACTCAAAACAAGCGCAATTTGGATTTATCAATGACCTCAAGAGAACGGCTTCTCACCGCCCTTCACGGGAAAATTCCCGATCGTCTTCCGGCGACCACTCACCATGTCATGCCCTATTTTCTCAACCGGTATCTGGGAGGTATGACCAGCGATGATTTCTTCGAGAAATTCGGCCTCGATCCCGTACGGTGGGTGATGGCGCACCGTCCGGATACCTCCCGCGGAGAATATTTTGACCCGCAGCATGGAGCTGTCGGCTTCCTGGAGACCAGGCGTGTTTCGACCGATTCCTGGCGAGTGGAGGCGGAAGAGCTGGAGGGATATGAGTACATGACAACACACTACAGGTTCGTCACTCCCGGGGGGACACTGTCAATGACACTTCAGTCCGATGAGTATACCTCCTGGGTAACCGAGCGCCTGATCAAAGAAAAGGCCGATATCGATGTCATCGGAGAATACGTCACCGCGCCGAAATGTGATGTGGATGAGGTGAACAGGCAGGCCGCAGATTTCGGAGACCGGGGGATCATCCGCAGCCACATCTGCTGTTTCGATGTGTTCGGGCAGCCCGGCTGCTGGCAGGACGCCTGCTGTCTCGTCGGAACCGAGAAGCTGATCCTTGCGGCGTTCGATGACCCCGGATGGGTGCACGCGCTCCTGAAAATCCTCCGTGACCGTAAGACGGAGTATGTTCGCTCAATGCGCGGCGCCCGGTTCGATATCCTTGAGCTTGGCGGCGGGAGCGCTTCTACCACGGTCATCTCACCCAGCCTGTTCGATGAATTCGTTGCCCCTTATGATGCGGAAATCATCTCCTGCGCCCATGAAGCGGGTCAGCGGGTGGTTTACCACACCTGCGGAGGCATGATGCCCATCCTGGAGCAGATTGCGGACATGCAGCCCGACGCCATGGAAACATTCACCCCTCCGGAAATGGGCGGAGACGTTATTCTTTCCGAGGCCAAGAAAAGGATCGGGGACCGGGTCTGCATGATCGGCGGTTTCGACCAGTATCATTATTTCAAAGGCTGCGCCCCGGAAGAAACCCGGAAAGCGGTACGGCGGGCTTTTACGGACGCCGGAAAGGGCGGAGGATTCATCCTTTCCCCCTCGGATCATTTTTTCGATGCCGACCCGGCGCTGATCAGGGCATTTGCAGAAGAAGCATCAGAGTGCAGATATTTTCAACATACATGAGGTAAGGCTCCGGGAATATATCTCTTCTCTTTTCCCCTTTTTTTCACCTTTCACCGCAAAACAGCTTGAAATGGACCTCCCCCGTTGCTTACCTTTATGCAATTCCCTCTCCGGGGGATTCAGGGGGCTGCATTCCTAAAGAAGCTATAGTGTCTGCCTATATTTTTGGAGGATTCATGAGGTCTTTTTCCGCTTTTTTTCTTGTCGGCGCCATCGTTATCATTTCAGGATGCGCAGCGATTCAAAAGCAGCCGCCGCCATCACCCCCACCGCAAAAGGAAGTATATACCGGCCCGCTGCTCGTTCCGGCGGAAGACCCAATTCCGGGAGTTCCCGCCGAGGTGCAGTTTGCGGACTTCTGGATACGGAAAGCGGCGGAGCCCGATGCAGTCATGCTCTCCCCCGCCGAGATTGAAACGTTCAACCGTGAAAATCCGGCCCGTCAGGGTGTCATGCTCGACATCCTGACCATGCCTGACACGAGCGAGGGGAACAAGATCCGGGATTACATGGCGGCGAACGCCCGATACCTTCTCGATGCCAGATTTTACGTTACCGCGGACATCCCGCTGGAAAAGGCGGAGCGCGCCCGCATCGCCGCCCTCATGGACACCCTGGGAGTGCCTGACCTCATCACCATAAAATTCGGCATGATTCTCCGCAACACCATGGGGAAGCTCTGGCCTACCAATATTCCGCTGATGTCAACACCCGGCGACAACGAATTCGATCGGGGGGTGGCCTCCACTCTCGATATGGGCGAGCCGGTGGCGCTTCTCCATGTCTCAAGGGACGGCCTCTGGTCGTACGTGCAGAGTAGTTCCTTCGGCTGCTGGGTGCCCTCCGAGGATGTGGCTTTCGGCGACCGGGAATTGATAAAAGATCTGGCAGATACTTCCATGCCGGTGGTCGCCATCGGGAGCAGGGTAAGCGTTTTCCCCAGTCCCGAAGGTGGCGCGGCCATCGGATCGATCACCATGGGGAGTTATCTCCCGGCGCGGTCGGCGGGAAACGATTTCTGCGAGGTGCTCTTCCCCTGCCGCGGGCCGAACGGCGAGCTGGCGGCAAAAAAAGGATACGTGCGAAACGGCTCGGATGTTTCGCTCGGATTTCTCCCCTACACCCTGAGGAACGTGTACCAGCAGTGCTTCAAATTCTTCGGCTTCCGGTACGGCTGGGGAGGCATGTTCGGCGACCGGGACTGCTCCGCCACCATCATGGAGGTGTTCCGGTGTTTCAATATCCGCCTCCCGCGGAACAGCGCCAGCCAGGCAGGCGCTTCGCCCCGGATAGTAAAGTTCGACGGCCTTGACCGCGCCGCACGTTTGCAGGCGCTCCGGACAGTACCCGGCGGCGTTACCCTGCTCCGGATGCCCGGACACATCATGATATATCTCGGCGAAGCGGACGGGAAACCCTATGCCATTCACAATTTCTGGGCCTGGCGGGAACCAAAGCCGGGAAAAGTTGACGTGACGCATCGAGCCGCACGGGTGGCGGTTACCGATCTCATGCTCGGCGAAGGCTCCCAGCGGGGGGCGTTCATCGACCGGTTAACCAACGCCGCGATTATCGGAAGATAAGAGCTGACAGCCATGCAGAACTTCTTTACATTCCCCGAGTGTTTTATCGACGGCATGGTCAGGCTGACCGGGGAGGAATATCACCACGCCGCCAGGGTCTGCCGGGTGCGGGTGGGCGAGATGATCGGGGTCGCCGACGGCCGCGGCAGAAGGGTCGAGGCCCGCATCGAAACGATCACCGGCTCTTACCTCGAAGCCCGGGCGACCCGCGACGTCAGCGGGCGGGGCGAGCCGTCGAGGGAAATAACCCTTGCGCTCTCCCTCATCAAACCGGCCCGGTTCGAAATTGCGGTCGAGAAATGCACCGAGTTTGGGGTGCGCCGTTTCATTCCGCTCGCTGTACAGCGCTGTGAATATTCACCCGCACGGTTCAACAGCGTCCGTCTCGCCCGCATCGCCCTTGAAGCGGCAAAACAGTCCGGAAGGTCCTGGCTGCCGGATATCGCTCCTGTCTCTGGTATTGAAGTGCTGTCCAGGCCGGGGCATGCCCTCCTCGTCGCATCCCAGAAAGCGCAGGAAAGCCTTGAGGATGTATTGAGCCATGTAACTGCGGATAAACTCATCCTTGCAGTCGGCCCGGAAGGGGATTTCACTCCCGAAGAGATCGCCTCCCTCGGCGCTCAGGGGGCATTGTTTTTCTCGCTCGGAGGGCTGACTCTCCGGGCGGAGACTGCCGCTATTGCGGCGGTGGCGCTGTGTGGGGTGAATAAAAAGAATGTCTGAACCGCGGATGGTCGGGATGAATGGATGGACGGGATGAAAGAAATTTCAACGGAAAATAGGATTAGTTTATTCCGGCAGACCGACTTTTTTCAGCAGGGCTTTGTAGCGCGGGTCGGAGCGGATTTTTTTAAACTCAGGATCGGCTCTCAGCATTACCAAATTCCAATTTTCCGGTGTTCGATTTTTGTATGCCTTTTCCATATATTCAAATGCGCGGTTGTTATCACCCAAAGCCGAGTATATATACGCAATAGAGATAAATGCTTTCCTCTTCTCCAGATTCTTGACAACCTGCTCCGCCTTTTTCCGATCACCCATGAATCCATAGGTAATACCGATATGTTGATCCTCAATAGGGTCTATTCTCATGATCTTACATTTTTCTTGAAAAGCCGTCAGCGCATCTTCATACCTGCCGGTAGTATAGTAGAGCCTTCCCAGATGTTGGAAAAGATACCACGACTCTGGAGCATCCGGGTTTACTTCCTGTGCCTTCTTGTAGAATTCCATTACCTCGTCATATTGTCCGAGATCAAGATAGATGGCCAT
>JAUYCD010000016.1 GCA_030692375.1 Candidatus Latescibacter sp.
TTTTACCCCCTTAAAAAGGGGGTCGCCGCTCAAGCGGCGGGGGGATCTTTATTCGCCGGGAAGAAGAAATCCCCCCTGCCTTTGGCATCCCCCCTTGTTAAGGGGGGAATATGAATCCAACTTTATTGCATTGACTTAACACTTGTCTTTTGCATACACTTCCTGGGCAGCGGCGACCGCACGGCCGGTTTCAACGGTTTTTACCCCAAGCTCCTGCATGGTAAGCTCGAGCGCCGCAATGGTCGGAATGATGTATTCGTAGGAAGCGGTCAATGCCATGTGGCCGATGCGGAACATCTTTTCATAGAATTCCTCCAATCCCCCTGCCACCAGCACTCCATATTTTTGGCGGAGTATTCTTCGTATATCGCCCTCATGGATACCTTCTGGAGGAAGGATGGCGGTGGTGGTGGGAGAGGCAAGGCTTGCATCCGGAAAGAGAGTCAGCCCGAGGTGCGGCAAAGCGGCGTGAATGGCCTTCGCCGCAATCCGGTGACGGCGGAAGCGGGTTTCCAGACCTTCCTCCAGAACCAGCCGCGATGCCTCATCGAGCGCATACACCAGGTGGGTCGCCACAGTCATTGGCTGGCGGCGGTATTTGAATTTCAGAAGCCCTCCGTGTTCTTTTTTAAACCACATCAGCTTCCAGCGGTTCAGATCGAAGAAGAAACTCTGGGGAATGGTGGTGCGCCGGTCAAAAATATCCCACATGCGGTCAGCTATTCCCACCGGCGCCAGACCCGCCAGTGAACCGAGACATTTCTGGCTCCCGGTACAGAGAAGGTCGATCCCCCACGCATCCATCCGGATCTCCGCGCCGCCGGCGGAGCTAACCGCGTCCACAATATAGATGAGATTGAAGCGCCCGGCGATTTCACCGATTTCTCTGATGGGATTCAGCACACCGGAAGAAGTTTCGGAATGGACTACGGCGATTGCTTTGAGATCCGGAGAGAAAGCGGCGTCTTCGATACGGTCAAGATCGAGTGGTTTCCCCTGTTCGGATCTGACCTCCACCACATCGAGACGGCAGCGCAGGGCTATCTCACGGAGCATGTTACCGAAAACGCCGTTATTGATGACAAGGATACGGTCGAGCGGTTCGAGCGCCGTGCTCATGGCTGCCTCTATCCCCCCGCGGCCGCTGGCATTCAGGAGAACGACCTGCCCGCTGGCGCCGATAATTTCCGCCACCTGCTCCGAAGCGCGATCCATGATATCATGAAAACGGGGGTCGCCATGACTGATCGCCGGGCGGCACATGGATTGAATCACCGAGGGAGCCACTTCGGTCGGACCAGGCATCATGAACAATTCCCGCATTATCGTTTCCCCCTTAAGCAGGCGAAAAAAATCCGAGTATGCTATAAAATATGGTTATCGATCGGATGTGCCAATACACTATTGCTTTGCAACAAAAAGGAACAATATTCGCCATGTCACATGTCATGCCGAACTTGTTGCCGCTTCGCGGGAACGATGAAACCGTTGCCGTTTCTCGGGAACGATGAAACCGTTTCGGCATCTAATTTGAAAAGAAAAGCAATAATATATGTCGTCATGTATAATTGCGATAATATAGTCAAAACCTGGAAGTAAAACCACTCCGGAGTAATCCGATGACGCACATCCTGATGAGATGGCATTGTCATTTTTTCCGCCGCCGTTCAGCTACAGCATAGATATCCGATCCCCTCAGGTATTTCATTCCCGTGAGGGTATAGACCATCGATGCGGTCCGCCCCAAAAGATCCCGGCGGGACAACCAGGGATTGCCGGTGCTTCCCAGCCAGACCCGGCTCCGGAATCCGCAGGCTTTCAAATGCCGCCGCAGGCTGAGAATACTTTGCTCGTTGATATGCATGAGGATTTTATGTTCATCGTACTCAGGATCGCTTTTTAACGTCCGAAAGTGCGCTACAACCGGATGAACAGGTTTTTCTCTATTGAGAAGGAAGTACACTGCCGACTTAATCCAGAATCCCCAGGTTCGCGACCATACATTCGGGCTGGTGTGGATGATCAGCTTGCCGCCCGGTTTTAGCACCCGCCAAATCTCCCTGAGTATAGTTTGAAACTCGTCAGCGGAAACATGCTCGACCACATCTAAAAGGAATGCAGTGTCGAAAAAATCATCCTCAAATTCCAATGTTTCGGCGCTCTGACAAAAAAATCCGGTTTTTTCCCGGATATTCGCCGCATGTCTTTCACGAGTGGTTTGGGCAATTTCCACTGCGCTTTCCGCATAATCGATTCCAACGGCCCAGGCTCCTGCACTGGCAGCCTGAAACAC
Source organism: Candidatus Latescibacter sp. (assembly GCA_030692375.1). Taxonomy (NCBI): domain Bacteria; kingdom Pseudomonadati; phylum Candidatus Latescibacterota; class Candidatus Latescibacteria (ex Chuvochina et al. 2023); order Candidatus Latescibacterales; family Candidatus Latescibacteraceae; genus Candidatus Latescibacter; species Candidatus Latescibacter sp. The sequence continues at coordinate 2,294 of JAUYCD010000016.1, forward strand.
GATTTCCCCCCTTCCGCAGCCGATGTCAATGATCCTCGTGCCGGGCTTTATTTCAACCAGAGACAGGGGAATCCGGGTATACTTCGTTTCCCCCAGGCCCAGGGTCTGAAAATAGGATTCGGATACATCTTTGTCTCCGACATGTTTTTTGAAGTACAGGTCATCATAGAGACTCCGCATGCTTTTCGATGTCTGGCCGCGTACGAGAAAAAGGAAGTCGCCATACGACCGAATTTCTAAATCCGGTATTTGTTTTTCTTTATCGTCAGTCATCAACGAGTGCCTAAGTGCCTGAGTGCCTAAGTGCCTGAGTTCCTGAGTAGAGACGCAGCGCGCTGCGTCTGTACTGCCTGAGTGCCTAAGTACCTGAGTCAGATGCAGAATCAAGTTCAAAACCGACGCATGATACGTGTCATCCTGAACTTGTTTCAGGATCTAAATCCACATTCCTCGATTAAATCTTAAATATAATCAGTCCACTCCACGAATCAATTGATCAGAGAAAATTACATGACGATAGAAATGATTGTGCCTCCCAGTCATTTCTTTTCCATTTCAGAGCGGATTTTCGGCAGGGCGCCGGGATACTTTTTCTGCACAAAATCGATCAGCTTCTCACGGACAGCACACCGTAGACTCCACAAATCACCGCTGTCCCTGGCGCTGACCAGGGCGCGGAGCTCCATGACACTTTCCTTGAGATTGGTAACTTCCATCCCCCAGGCTGTACCGTCCCATTTGGGTGATTCCTTAAGGAGACGGTGCAGCTCACTGCGAATCTCTTCCACCGGAATGGAGTAATCCACGTACAGAAATACTGTTCCCAAAAGGTTGGTATGGACCAGTGTCCAGTTCTGGAAGGGTTTTTCGATAAAATACACGATCGGGAGAATCATGCGCCGATTATCCCATAATTTCACCACTACATAGGTCAGGTTGATATCCTCTATGTTCCCGTATTCTCCCTCCACAATGACCGCATCGTCCAGCCGTATGGGCTCGGTAAGGGCGATCTGTATGCCGGCGAGGAGATTTGCGACCGTCCTTTGGGCGGCCACACCGACAATGATGCCCGCCACTCCGGCGGAGGCCAGGATCGCCGTTCCGAGCTGACGGATACGGTCGAAGGTCATGAGGATCGCACCGGTAGCGAAGATGACAATGACAATGGTCAGTATCCTTTTCAGGAGCTGGAATTGGGTTTTGATGGTTCGGGCACGCATGCTCTCTTTTTCAAAGTGATAGTGGTTCAGTACCATATCCTCGAGAACATTGATGAGCTTGATCAAAAGCCAGGAGAGCGAGGCAATGATCAAAGGGGCCAGAATCGAGCGAACGATCTCGAAAACATTTTCCGGAACCAGGGCTTTAACCAGGGGAAGCGCCAGGTTCAGGGAAAAGAACACCATGAACCAGCGTGCAGAACTTTTGGTGTGATTTATAAGGGAAGAGTAGAGAATGGTCGGCCGGTGTTTCGCCACTGACCCCAGAACGAAAAAGATGATTGAATGCGCGATTAGCCCCAAAAGAATCGGTATGATAAAAATCAAGATAACCACCACGAGAATGGCTGTGTTCTGTACAAGTGCATTCCGGGTATTCTCAAGAATTCCATTCATGGGCGCTCCCTTATTCTTAGTGCCTGAGTGCCTGAGTGCCTAAGTAAATATTCAGTTTCCTCAAACCCCTATAATCAATATAATCAGTCTACTTCGCAAATATAATCCATATCTTTGCAGTCTGCGTGAGTTTTTTGGTGTGAGGGGGTTTGCTTGTCAATTGCTGCATTTTGTTATTGACAAGAATAGAACTTTGTTCTATATTAATCGATGTAATTAAAATCTGGATTGCCGTTTCGTCACTTGGGCACTCAGGCACTCAGGCACTTATTTGATGGTGGATGAAAATGGTATATCGAAGAACGGAACGAGGAGATGAACGGTACCTCAGACGGCGCGCCCAGCTTACCGTTGCAGCCCGCACACTTTTCACCGAAAAAGGTTACGATGAGACCACCATGCAGAATGTGGTCCGCGAAGCCGGGACTTCCATCGGCAACTGTTATTTCTATTTTCTCAACAAGGAAGCCCTGCTGCAGGTGGTGATCCAGGACATTATCGCCGATATCTGGACTTCAGCAGACGAGGCGCTTCAGGATGTTCCATCGGGTATCAAAAAACTGGCGCTCATCTTTTACCAGAGCATTACCGTGATGCTCGAAAACGAGGCTACCGGCAAGCTCATGCTCATGGCGCTTTCTCTGCCTGCCGTGCGAAATGCGGTGTTTGAAGATTACCGCAAGCGGGTACGACAGTTTATTGATGAAAATCCGGGTCTTTTCATCGATGAGGATGTAGACCTCAAAATTAATGCCGCCCAGGGCGCCGCTGTTGCCCTCATTGAAATGATCCTTCTGGACGGCATGGAGTATGAGCCTTCCAAGATCGGATATTTCCTTGCCCGCTGGAACCTGCAGGCGATCGGACTGCCGCAGGACGCAGTAGAAGAAGCTTTAGATAATTTGAAGCGTGTACGGGAACAAAGGAAACAGGCCGCATTTACTTAACGGGTTTGGCTGCCGGTGGCGCCTGCACTTCTTTCAGTTTTACTTCCTTGTGGCACATGATGCAATTGGTCATATCTTTTATTTTTCTGTCGGTGTGGGTTTTCTCAGTAGTTTTTTGATCGTGGTGGCAGCCCCAGCACTGGTAAGAGGTAAAATCATAACTGGCCATCTTTGTGTGACAGCGGTTGCAGCGAGCTTTGTGCGCCCCGGTGAGCACCCAGGCCGGATGCGGATACTTGACCGCCATCCAGGTGGATTTAACGTGGCAATCTTCGCAATTTTTCCCGTACTTCTGATGGTATGCCGCCTCCGGTGTTTCGCGTTTATGACAGACATAGCAGCCAACACCCTCAGGAACCGCCGGATGTGCGGTCTTTTCTATTTTCTTGGCTTCTGTCGTACCGCCCGTTCCGGGTTTCGGCCCGCCTGTGGAGCAGCCGATCGCTATGATTATGGCAAATACGGTTACCAGCGCAATTGACCGCTTGATCATACAAAATCCTCCCCACATGGTAAGATGCCGAAACAAGTTCGGCATGACATGTGTCATCCTGAACTCGTTGCCGCTTCGCGGGAACGATGAAACCGTTTCAGGATCTTGTCGCTTCAAAACAATAGACATGAATATATACATGAAATCGGCTTCATACCAAATGGAAAATGCTCGGAACAGTTAATTTTTCACCGGGACGAGCAGCATGGGCCGTAAAAGATGGAACATGACCTTGGCAGCGACGCTCCCCGACCAGAAAGAGTCAAATCCCGGCCTCCCGTGAGTTCCCATGACCACCAGGCCGGCATCCTTCTTTTCGGCTTCGGCAATGATGATTTCCGCGGGATCGCCGCGGAGCACCGTTCCCTCCGAAGGTATCTCCCTCTCCATGGCTTCACGGACTCGGCGGCTGAGATATTCTCCGGCATCCTGCTCCGCCATATCAAGGAGCTCGCCTGTGGCGCCCGGCAGCAGCTTCCCCGATGCCGCCCATTCCGCGGTAAGAGAGCCGAAGGTAGGAACCGCCATGATCAGTGAAAGACTGGCGCCGCACGGCCTGGCCAGGTCAAGGGCTGCGAAAAAACCTTCCTCGTGTGATGTATCAGCATCGAGTGGAACCAGTATCCGGCTGCACCGAAAGGGAGGCGCAGGTTCTTTCTCGGATGGGTGAATAAGGAGAAGGGGGGTGGCTGCGAGTGAGATAACCTTCCGTGCGATAGACCCGAAGAAAAGCTCGACAAGGCCGCTGCGCCCGTGGGTGCACATCACAATCAGGTCAGGTTTCAATTCTCCGGAGTGTTCCGCAATGCTGCGGGCTACATTTTCCACCTCTTCCGCGTGAACATGGCATTTCACCGGGATGCCTGGCGGAAAAGCCCGTTTTTTCAATTCTTCCATGTAGGCTGCGGCTTCGTTCGTGCCTGTCAGGTGGCGGTCGCCGTGGATTTCCTGTGGCGCGTTCCGCTCGATGACATGGATGAGAGTGACCTCTGCGCCGAAAATCCCGGCCATGAATGCAGCCGCCGGAAGAGCGGACTCCGCCAGCCTTGAGCCGTCCAGGGGAACCAGGATACAATGATACATATTTTCACCCCCCGAAGATAAGCGAATAGATGAGATAGAAGTTCAGGAGCACGATGAGCGACACGACCGCGACGGAAGCTGCGGTGGTCAGGCGTGAGTTGACAAGGACTCCCATGATGTCTCTGCGCCTGGTGAACATGACCAGCGGAATCACCGCGAAAGGAAGCCCGAAACTCAGGACGACCTGGCTGATTACCAGGGTCCGGGTCGGGTCGAATCCCAGTGCGATGACGACAAGAGAAGGAACCATGGTTACCAGCCTCCGTATCCAGGGCGATATGCGTCTTTGAATGAATCCCTGCATGATCACCTGTCCCGCCATGGTTCCGACCGAGGAGGAGGAAAGGCCCGACGCCAGAAGTGAAAGGGCGAACACACCGCCTGCCGCGGCCCCTAAAAGGGGGGTGAGTGTACGGTGCGCTTCCTCCAGAGTGCCGATGCCGGTCATTCCGGTTTTATAAAAAGTGGATGCAGCCATGATGAGCATCGCAATGTTGACCAACCCGGCAATAGTCATGGCAATTACTACATCCGCCGTTTCGAACCGGAGCAGCCGCCGGAGCTTGGCCTCATCCCGGACAACGATTCTCCCCTGGGTAAGGGCTGAATGGAGAAAAATGGCATGCGGCATGACAGTCGCCCCCAGTATGCCGACAGCCAGAACAGCGCTTTCCTTACCTGCAAAATGGGGTGTGAAAGAATGATGCAGCACCGCGTTCCAATCCGGCTGTGCGAAAAAAATCTCCGTGAGATAACTTGCCGCCACGATGCCCACAAAGATTGAGATGACCGCCTCGATAGACCGGAATCCGTAACGCTCAAGCCCGAGAATGACAAATGTGATGATGGCGGTAAGTATTCCCGCAGGCAGAAGGGGCACACCGAGCAGGAGGTTGAATCCTATCGCCGCGCCGATGAATTCGGCAAGATCCGTAGCCATCGCCGCTATTTCCATCAGTATCCACATGACAATTGCCACGGGACGGGGGAAGCGGCTGCGGCACATTTCTGCAAGATTGAGTCCGGTCGCTATGCCAAGTTTGGCTGAGAGGAGCTGAATGAGCATGGCCATCAGGTTGCTGGCTACAACCACCCATAACAGGGTGTATCCGAATTTGGCGCCCGCCTGAATATTGGTGGCGTAATTCCCCGGGTCTACATAGGCGATGCTTGCGATGAACGCCGGGCCCAGAAATGGGAAGAGACTCCTCAGCCTTCCCCTCCCGGAGCGCCCATCCAGAATCTCCGCGGCGGTTTCTATGGTTTTTACGGTGGCGTTTCCCTTCAAGCTGTGTTCTCCGGATAAAGGCAAAGTAATGTGCAGCCAGGCACAGTCACCTGCTTGCTTTTATTGTATCATACACCAGCACCGGGGCGGATAACAAGAGATAATTTACCGTTAATTCTGTTCGCTTTACCCGTTTTTTTTGGTATATTTTCAAAGATTGTCTGAACCTTGATTCGCTTGATTATGGGATTAGCTTGATGAAGATGCCGAAACAAGTTCGGCATGACACGTGCACTTCGACAAGCTCAGTGCTCGGTCAGCGGACTCTGAGCCTGTCGAAGAGTCCGCTACATCCTGAACTCGTTGCCGCTTCGCGGGAACGATAAAACCGTTTCAGGATATAAACACTCAAAATATAAGCAAATATTGCGGAGGTAAAATACATGGCTTCACTTAAGAATTGGGTTTTATTGTTCACAGTGGCTATTCTGGTGTCAGGGTCGGCCGTATTTATCCTTTACGGGTGCGGCGGGAAAAAAACGGAGAAAATCCGTATCGGGTTTATGGTTAAACAGCCGGAGGAAAAGTGGTTCCAGGAAGAATGGAAATTCGCCCAGAAATGCGCCGATAAGTATGGATTCGATCTCATCAGAATAGGCGCCCTTGACGGTGAAAAGGTTCTCGCGGGCATCGACAACCTGGCTTCCCAGGGAGCACAGGGATTCGTGATCTGCACACCGGAAGTCCGCCTGGGGCCGGCCATCATGGCCAAAGCCAATTCACTCAGGATGAAAGTGTTCGCTGTTGATGACCAGCTTGTGGGCGCGGACGGCAAGTTCATGGAAGTGCCATACATGGGTCTGGCTGCTCGAACTATCGGCGAAATGGTAGGAAAAGCTCTTTTTGACGAGTTCAATAAGCGTGGGTGGAAAATCGAGGAAACCGCTGCGGCGGCCATCACTCACGAGGAATTGAACACGCTTAAAGAGCGCACGGAAGGCTCGACCACCGCCCTGGTCAAGGCCGGCTTCCCCGCGGAGAAGATATACCGCTCCAACGAGAAAACAACCGATGTGCCCGGCTCGTTCGATGCGGCCAATACCCTTCTGGCCCAGCACCGCGAAGTGAAACGCTGGCTGGTTTTTTCGGTGAATGACGAGGGCGTTCTCGGCGCGGTCCGCGCTCTCGAAAACCAGGGTTTCAAGGCGGACAGGGTCATCGGAATCGGAATCGGCGGAGGCGCCGCCATGGCCGAGTTTGAAAAGGGCGAAATGACCGGTTTTTACGCCACCTGCCTGATCAGTCCGCTCCGTCACGGATTCGAGACCACGGAATACCTCTACAAGTGGATCAAGGATGGGGTGGAGCCGCCCAAAGACACACGCACGACCGGGTTCATCATTACCCGCGAAAATTACAAACAGGTGATGAAAGAGCAGGGACTGCTCGACGAAGGAACTGCAAAACAATGAAGAAAAAAATTTTGACAGGATTGACAAGATTAACAAGATTGAAATCCCGTGAAAAAATAGATGCCGAAACGGTTTAATCGTTCCCGCGAAGCGGCAACAAGTTCGGCATGACCGTGTCACCCTGAACTTGTTTCAGGGTCTAAAAACTCCACCTTTTTTTGCTTTAATAAAAAACTATACAAACAAAAGGATTTCCATGACAAACTTCGAACACTTCAAGAAAACCCTGAACTGGGAAAAGGTAGATCGGATACTCACCTATGATGTCATGGATAACCGCGAGATACTTGTGAGGTACGGCGGCCTTGACCTGACCCGGAGCTATGCCTTCGAGGAGCTGGTTGAGGTTAACGCCCGGGCGCTCAGTAATATTGGCCTCTTTGTAACCCGCAACATCTACGATCCGTTCAATCACTGGATGGGCGCCAAAATCCGCAACTGGATACGGTTCTTCGGTGTGAATCCCGATAAGTGGGAAGTCCGCCAGGCCGGTGAGACCGCCTGGATAGCCCGCCGTCCTTTTTCCACTCTGAAAGAGCTTGAAAAGAACCTGCCCCGAATGCCGGTTTACGAGGAAATCCGAGACTGGTACCGGCCGACCCTCCGGTATATCCAGGATGTGTTCGACCGTTACGACCTGGTTTTCATCGGGGGGTTGGAAGGCCCGATCTGCGATGCGTATACCTACACCGACACAGAGCTTTTCTGCACCGCTCTCTATGACGCCCCGGAGCTGATCTCCCACATCATGGACTGCACCGGGATGTTTTCAGCCCATATCGCGCGGGTTTTCGCTGAGAACACCCGTGTTCCCCTCCTGTTCATGGGGGAGGACATCGCCGGGAAAACCGGCCCCATTTTCAGCCCCGCGTTCATCCGCGAGCAGGGCCTTCCCCGCTGGCGCTGGATCACCGCCCCGCTCCGTGAAAATGGCATCAAATTCCTTTTCCATACCGACGGCAGATACGGCGAGCTGCTGCCGCTGATTCTCCGTGAGCTTGACGCCGACGGCCTCAATCCGATAGAGCGGAACGGCTGCAACGACATCTTCGAGATACGGCGGGAGTACCCTGACAAGCTTCTCTTCGGGAATGTGTGCTGCGCACGCACTCTTCCCTATGGTTCCCTTGCCGATGTGGAGGATGAGACGCTGGAGATCATCGAAAGGATCGGGCCCCAGGGAGGCATCCTGATCGGGTCTTCGAGCGAGGTGCATGACCTGGTTCCCCCGGAAAATGCTGTGAAGATGTACGCAACGGTCAATGAGTACGGGACATTTCCCATTGACCTCGACCGTATCCGGGCCAGACGGGCAGAACTGGCAATAGACAAAAGAGCCTGAATGTTTTTCACTAATAAATTCGGCATGCGTCATGCTGAACTTGTTTCAGCATCTAATATGAGGCTTATGCAAAAGTCGTCTTATACGTAAAAAAGAAAACGAGTTTTTACTTCAGCCCCCTATCCCTCGGTCCCTTTCCCCCTGAAGGGGGCAAGGGAAGATGTTTCTCCACAGTCATTCCTGCCCCCTCCGGGGGAAGGATGTCCGAAGGACAGGAAGGGGACTGCTTCGAAAATCTTACTTATGCAATGGATCATCAGATAAAGGGTTTTTCACAAACCTATCGAATCATATGGAGAATAGAGTGGATTTTTTTATCCGGTTGTTTCAACGGTTGAATATATATGATACCGTAAAAACGATCAAAGAAGGTTTGTACCGGCTGACTCCCCAATACCATAAACATCAGAATGCCATGAAATCATTCTACGGGCTGTTCATCCATGCTGACGACCTGTGCTTCGATATCGGGGCCAATGTGGGAAACAGGACGGAAATATTCCTGTCCCTCGGCGCCCGTGTGGTTGCGGTCGAGCCGCAGAGTTCCTGTGTACGGAAATTGGAGAAGAAATTTCGGGGAGTTGACCGGATCACCATCGTTCCCGAGGCGGTCGGCGAAGAGCCGGGAATCGCAGAGCTTCTGGTCAGCCAGGCCACTACCATTTCTTCCATTTCGCAGGAGTGGATCAGCCGGGTGCGGGCAAGCGGAAGGTTTGCGTCCTATTTCTGGAAGAAACATGAGCAGGTCAAAGTAACCACCATGGACGGGCTTATTGCACGATTCGGCAGGCCGGTTTTCTGTAAAATTGACGTGGAAGGTTTCGAATATCAGGTTGTCAGGGGATTGTCGCAGCCCGTGGGTATTCTCTCTTTCGAATTCACACCGGAATACATTGAGCCGGCGCTGGACTCGATTCGGTACCTTTCCGGTCTGGGGGAAGCGCGGTTCAACTATTCCCCTGGTGAATCCATGCAGCTTGCTCTTGACGACTGGGCAGCCTCCGATGAGATTATCCGCATCCTTACCACCCTGCCCGATAGATCCGTTTTCGGAGATGTGTACGCGCGTTTTTTGAAATCTGAAATCTGAATGACCGGTGATAAGTTGATTGTGCCCTCTTCAGTCAAACCCCGTGTGGTATTCAGCCGGTGTCTCGGATTTGCCTGCTGCCGCTATGACGGGATGTGCATCTCCGATGAGTTCGTGGACAAACTCCGGGAACAGGTCGAATGCATCACCGTATGTCCTGAAACGGAGATCGGCCTCGGCGTCCCCCGCGACCCCATCCGGGTGATTTCCACTCAAAACGGACGAACCCTGTTCCAACCCTCTACCGGCCGGAATCTCACCGGAGAAATGCAGGTATTCTCGGCTGCATTCCTTGATTCGCTCCCCATGATAGACGGGTTTATACTGAAAGGGCGATCACCTTCCTGTGGAATCAAAGGTGTTGAACAGTTCTCCCCGGAGGGGAAAATTATCGGGAAGGGAACGGGAATTTTCGGAGATGCTGTGATGAAAAGGTTCCCACACCTTGTTGTCGAGGATGAAGGCCGTCTTAAAGATCGTAAAAACCGAGAACTTTTCCTCGTAAAAATTTTCGCATTCGCCCGTCTCAGAAAACAAACCGGTTGAAGATAAATAATATCCACGTATGTCATCATGTAAGTTTTTTTGAAAATATTGCATTGTGATTGCACTATCAGATCCTGAAACGAGTTCAGGATGACACGTGTCATGCCGAACTTGTTTCGGCATCTCTCCATATGATCGCCAACCTTAATTCAATGACATACTCGGATAATAATATTTGCCCTTATGCATAAAAACTTGATACAACTCTCTCAATATACTATACTATACATTTATAAGATCTGACTTGCCCTTACCCGGCTTTTTTCTCTTTGGGCCTTTTCTTTTTAGGCTTTGGGCTTTTTTTCCCTTGTAAAGGAGAAAGCATGCGTCCAATTAAAAGTTTTGATGTACGGGCATCTTTGCCGGAATCTTTGGAACCGTTACGGGAAATAGCATACAACCTTTGGTGGTATTGGAATATCAGCGCCATAAAACTTTTTTATCGTCTCAATACCAATCTTTGGGAAGAGACGAATCATAATCCGGTGGATATAATAGGGAAAATTCCCCAGTCCCATTTGGAAATGCTGGCGACCGATGAGGGGACACTGGCGAATCTGGAAAGAGTCAAATCCCAGTTCGAGAGCTATATGAACGGTACGAGCTGGTATGCCCGGAATGTGTCAAAGGAGACCGAGAAACTTATCGCCTATTTTTCTCTCGAATTCGGCCTGGCGGAGAGCATTCCCATATATTCGGGCGGTCTGGGAGTGCTCGCCGGAGATCACCTGAAAAGCGCGAGCGATCTGGGTATTCCTCTCGTTGGCATGGGCATCCTCTACCAGGAAGGATATTTCCGTCAATACCTGAACAATGACGGCTGGCAGCAGCAGCTCTATATAAATAATGATTTTTATAATATGCCGCTTACCAGGGTTTTGGACTCCAACGGCGAAGATTTGAAAATCGAGATCGATTTTCCCGGCGGTCCGCTTTATGCCCGGGTCTGGAAAATCCAAACAGGCCGCGTTCCTCTGTATCTCCTCGATACGAATATTGATGACAATACCAGGGAAAACCGGACCATCACTTCCTCTCTTTACGGCGGCGACCAGGAAATGCGCCTCAAACAGGAGATGCTCCTGGGAATCGGAGGTCTCCGCGCCCTTCATGCGATGGACATCTGGCCCACTGTCTGCCACATGAACGAAGGCCATGCCGCTTTCCTTTCCCTGGAGCGGATACGGACCCTCATGGAAATGGAGGGACTAACCTTCAACGAGGCGTTTGAGCTGGCCAGCGCGGGAAATGTCTTTACTACCCATACCCCTGTCGCGGCAGGTCATGACCGGTTCCCTCCGGAGCTCATGCTCCGCTATTTCGAGTCATTCATCCCGGAACTGGGATTGACGCGTGATGAATTCCTGGCGCTCGGACGAGTCAATCCCAAGACCCCTGACGAAAATTTCACCATGACAGTGCTTGCACTCAAAACCTCAGACCAGTCCAATGCGGTGAGCCGTCTTCACATGCAGGTTTCCCGTGAAATGTGGAAAGATCTCTGGCCTGATTTTCCCCTCGATGAAGTTCCGATTGCTCATGTCACCAACGGCATCCATGTTTCCAGTTGGGTTTCCCAGGACATGGTAGACCTTTTTGATCGCTATGTCGGCCCCAAGTGGCGGGATGAGCCGGCCAGTCTTGAAATCTGGAACCGGGTCAACAATATCCCCGATGAGGAAATCTGGCGCACCCATGAACGGCGGCGCGAACGTCTGGTTTCTTTTGTCCGGAGACGGCTCCAGATTCAGTTGAAACGCCAGGGGGCTTCGGACTATGAGTTGAACCTCGCCCGCGGCGCCTTGAATTCAAAGGCGCTTACCATCGGATTTGCCCGAAGGTTCGCCACCTACAAGCGAGGCGACCTCATCTTCCGTGATCTGCAGCGGCTTTCCAAAATTCTCAAAAATCCCGACCAGCCGGTGCAGATCATTATAGCCGGAAAAGCCCACCCCCGCGACGATGATGGCAAGGATCTGATCCGGCGCATTATCCATTATTCCCGCCTTCCCGAGATCAAGGGACAGGTAGTATTTGTCGAAGACTACGACCTGAGTGTAGCCCGATATTTATTGCAGGGGGTGGATGTATGGCTCAACACTCCCAGACGTCCCCTGGAAGCCTCCGGGACGAGCGGCATGAAAGCCGCCGCCAACGGCGCCATCAACCTGAGTATTCTTGACGGCTGGTGGGATGAAGCGTACACGCCGGAAGTCGGCTGGGCGATTGGATCGGGTGAGGTATATGATGATCCCAGTTTCCAGGACACTGTGGAGTCGAACGCCATTTACAATATCCTGGAAAAGGATTTGGCGCCCCTCTTTTATAATGTTGAGGCAAGCGGATTGCCTCGTAAATGGATAGAGAAAATGAAGCAGTCAATGAGCCGGCTAGTCCCAATTTTTAACACCCACCGCATGGTACATGAGTATTACAACGACCGCTACCGTCCGGCCATCAAAAGGTATAATGACCTGAAAGCCGACAAAGCAGCCCGCGCAGCAGCTCTCGCGCTATGGAAGCAGAAAATTCTGGAAAACTGGTCGGGGATACGGATCATTCGAGTCGATGCGGACAGCCTGGGGCCGTTCAAAGTCGGAGATTCGGTGAAAGTGACTGCCATGATCAGCCTGGGGAATCTTGCCCCCCAGGATGTCTGTGTAGAATTGTTTGCCGGGATGGTCGATGCCTCCGGGTTGCTTTTCGATACGATGCCGGTTTCCATGGAATGGAAAGGCGCCAAACAGAAGGGGCAGGTTTTCGAGGGTGCGCTCACACTGACACGGAGCGGAAAGGTGGGATACAGCCTCCGCATTCTGCCATGCAATCCCGATATGTTCTCATACCAGGATATGATGCTCATCAAGTGGGCATGAGAAGAAATATGATTTCTGCAGTAGGCATTTCAACAGTGGTGGATATTATTCTTCTCATGAACGGTTTCAAGGCGGAAGAAGGTTCGTACCACTGTGAGAGAATGATCACGGAGGGTGGGGAAAAATGCTCCGCTATCCAGCTTTCTCGATCTCCTGCGTGGATTCAACCGGCGCAGGCGATGCATTTCACGGCGCTTTCTGCCATTTCTTTTCGCGCGGGGAGGAAATCGGAAGGTGCCTTGAACTGTCATCGGCAGTCGGCGCGCTCAATTGCCGCGCTTACGGGGGAAGAGCGGCGCTCCCTACCCGTGAGGAACTGGCCGCTTTTCTCGAAGAGAACGGCCGTGATCCGGTATTTCCATGACCGAAACCGGCGGACTTTCAACTCCATGTTGACTTTGATGCCTCCGATTGTTATACTTACTTACAAATAAGGGCGACAAGCATTTTGGGATTACACCTTTTTTCAACGAAACAGGAGAAATGAATGAGCAGCAATCGGCATTTGCGTAAGAGCGAGTTGAACAGACGCCGTCAACGCAGAGAAAAAAGGGTGAAAGCGCGCATTCATGAAACCATTCAAAAAGCCCGTGATAAAAAAATATAATTTGAATGGGAACCATTTCAAAACTCAGGCATTTATTATTATAGGTCGACGAGTGAATGCATTGTCGGCTGTTACAACCTCTCTTTCGAAACCCCGGGAATAAATAACCGGGGTTTTTTTATAAGAGAGTGACAAAGTTACAAAGTGACAGAGTGACAAAGTAAGAGTCCAAAGCCCCCTTCCGGCGCTTTGCGCCACCTTCCCCCGTTCCGGGGGCAGGAAAAACATCAGCGCCCTTACTTCCCTTGCCCCCGGAACGGGGGAAAGGGATAAGAGGGTTAGGGGACTTCCAAACGTTTTTTTCGTCTTCCTGAAATTGCCGGTTATACGAACCGAAGGCTTCCTGCGATCGCAAGTCTCCTAATACGGCAGAAATTGCGGGGAGAAGTGACTCCCTCGCCTGTCGGGGTGGCAATGGTGAACGCCATGTATGCCTCGCCGTCATCGGGGCCGTCGCCCTGGTTAGAGTAGCCGTTGGCCACCACGATGGTGGTGTTCATGGCTTTGGCGAACTCGGTGATACGGTTCATGTCCCGTGAATGGATCAGGGCGGTATGACGATAGCCGTGCTCCGCATTAAGGCAAAATTCCAGCGCCTCTTTGAAATCCTTCGCCCGGACAATCGGCAGAACCGGCATCATCTGCTCTTCCTGTACAAAAATATTGTTCAGGTCAGTTTCGGCAAAAAGTAGTTTCGTGCCCTCGGGAATGTTCACCCTGACCAGGTCGGCAAGGTGCGCAGCATTCCGTCCAATCAGGTCACGGTTCAGGATATGTCCGCCCTTTTCGTTGGGAATAAAGGCTTTTTCGGCAAGGAGTTTGAAACTGATGTCATCGAGCTTGAACGCCCCTGCCTTGACCAGCGCCATCAGGAACTTGTCGTACACGGACTCGACAACGAACACCTCTTTCTCGGCGATGCAGAGAATGTTGTTGTCGAAGGTAGCGCCTTTGATGATGCACTCGGCGGCGCGGTCCAGGTCGGCAGTTTCGTCCACCAGCACCGGCGGATTGCCGGGGCCGGCAGCGATAACTTTCTTGTTGGTGGCCATCGCAGCTTTCACCACTCCGGGGCCTCCTGTGATGGAAAGCAGAGAAATATCCGGATGGTTGAACAAAACATTTGCGGTCTCGAGAGTCGGGTTCTTCACGCAGGTGAAAAGATTCGCCGGAAACCCTCCTGCAACCACCGCTTTTTGATAGATTTGAAGGGCATAAGCAGTCACCTTCTTCGCCCCGGGATGAGGATTGAACACCACGGTATTGCCGCCGGCCAGCATGATCATCGCATTGTTCACCATGGTCTCCACCGGATGGGTGGACGGTATGATCGAGCCGATGATTCCGAACGGCGCAAACTCTTCCAGGCAAACCCCTTTCTCGCCCGACCAGGACCGTGAAATCAGGTCTTCCGTACCGGGAGTATTTTTGGCGCAGTTGCGGTGTTTGAGTATCTTGTCCTTGTATTCGCCCATTCCGGTCTCTTCGTAGATCATCCGGCTGAACTCTTCAGCATGATCGAGGGTGGTGCGCCGCAGGATGGAGATGAGGCGCTCACGGTCCCGTATGCTGAATTTTCTGAACAGTCCGAAACCTCCTTTTGCCGCGGCGATGGCGTCTTCCATACGGTCAAATACGCCGTCCTGCCCACGGATGCCTGCGGTGGCGGATACTGCTGGCGACGGTCTATCGGCCATGGAAGGCGCTGTTCCGGCTGATGCAGCCGGCTTCAGATCGGCGCCCGCAGCAACTGAAGCGATCACCGATTCCACAATCTTTCGTATTTGTTGTTCGTCAATCATGACTCAACCTCACTTTATATCCTTCCATTCCTTGTGTTATATCATCTGGTCCATATCCGCATGGGGGCTGGCAATCACCGAAGTGGAAATGATTTCCCCTAACCGTGAGGCGGCGATTACTCCGGCCTCAACCGCTGCTTTGACCGCACCGACGTCCCCGCGCACCATTACCGCAATGTATCCGCTCCCCGTCTTACGGTAGCCGACCAGGCTCACCGAAGCAGCCTTGAGCATGCTGTCGGCGGCTTCAACTGCGCCGATAAATCCGCGTGTTTCGATAAATCCCAATGCTCTCCCGGAAAGTGCCATCGTTTTCTCCTTTTATGTGTTTACGATAATTTTAAATAATGTTCACTTTTATCTAAAAATATAATTTTTTGACATGATTTACAAGATTTACAAGATTGAATTTATAGTTTTTAAAAATCTTGTTAATCATGTTAATCCTGTCTAATTTTTTCTTTGTTGTTTTTTTAGCTCCTGGCTCCTGTATTCTGTATCCTGTATTCTGTTTTTCTATACATTCATTTCTTTCATTATTTTGGTGGTGATTTCAGTGACCAAGTCCTCGTATTCTGATTCAGTGCTCTGCTCGAGTCCACAGGTCCCGGTGCATTTTCCGCAGCACATGCAGGCGCTGCCGCCGATACGGATTCCAAACTGTTCACGGACTTCCTCCAGCTTTTTAACCTCCGGCGGTGTAAACTTCCTCGCTCCGCCGAGCTTTTGCGCTGTCAGCGATATCTGGGCGAACAGCTCCACACTCTCCATCTTGTAGTAGGCATCCATAACATCCGCGCCGAGAGTAACCACACCGTGATTAGCAAGAAGAATGGCGTTGTGGCAGAGAATCAGCTCGGATATGGAATCGGAAAGCTCGCTGGTGGACGGAGTCCCGTATTTGGCGAGGGGCACATGTCCCAGGCAGATGACAATCTCCGGAAGGGTCTGGAAATCGAGCGGAATATTTGCCACAGCATAGCCGGTGCTTACCGGCGGGTGGGCGTGAACCACACCCCTGACATCGTCACGGCGGCGGTAAGCTTCCAGGTGAATCTTGATTTCGGAGGATGGCTTCAGATAGCCGCTTCGGATATTGCCGTCCATGTCCACTTTCATCAACATGTCCGGGGACATGAATCCTTTCGAAACACCGGTCGGGGTGGTAAGGACATAACTGTCCCCCAGCCGCATGCTGATGTTGCCGTCATTCGAGGCTACCCAGCCTTTTAGCCAGAGACGCCTGCCTACTTCACAAATCTGTTCCCGTATCTGTTTTTCGAGATTTTCCATGGTTTCCCCAATAAATGAAGTAACAAAGTGACAAAGCGGCAAAGTCGCAAAGTTAAAAGAATTTACAAAGCGGCAAAATATTTTTCTTTTTACTTTTTCACTCTGTCGCTTTGTCACTTTGCCACTTATGTCATCCTTCAATCACCTTTTTCGTTTCACGGGCCACAATCAACTCTTCGTTTGTTTCCAGAACCAGCGCGGCGATTTTTGAACCCCTGGCATCTATCCGTTCCGCATTGGCGGAGTTGGCGGCATGGTCGAGTTTGAAACCGAGAAATCCGAGCGAGGTCAGCACTTCTGCGCGGAGGTCCGGGTCTTTCTGGCCGGTTCCGCCGGTAAAGCAGACGGCATTCACTCCGCCCATGAGAAGAATATATGCTCCCATGTAGAATTTAATATCGTAGATAAATTTATCACGGGCCAGTTTCGCCCCACGGCTGCCCTGTTCAATCGCCGCCAGAATATCCCGCATATCTCCAGAAGTCCCGGAAAGCCCCTTGAGGCCGCCGTTGGCGCTCAGCTCTCTGTAGGCTTCCTCCATGGTGATTCCCTTCTTCTTCATGATGTAGGGAATGGCGAAGGCATCGATGTCTCCGGTACGGGTGGACTGGATGAGTCCCGACTGGGCGCTTAATCCCATCGAGGTATCGATCGATACGCCATCCTTGAAAGCACACACCGAGGAGGACCCGCCAAGGTGACACGCTACGATCTTGTGTTTCTTCGGGTCGAGGCGAAGCTTCCTTACCGTTTCCCCGGTAACATAGCGGAGCGAGGCGCCGTGATATCCATATTTCATCACCCCATATTTCTCGTACCATTCGAGCGGGGCGCCGTAAACTCTGGCATATTCCGGCTTCTGTGTGTGAAATCCCGGCTCGAACACTCCCACCATATCTTTGCATGGCATCAGCTCCGCAAACATCCGGATGGCCGCGAGATAAGCGGGATTATGGGCCGGCGCCAGATCGCAGTACTCCTCCATCGCCCGGAGCACCTTGTCTGTGAGCAGCACCGAGCCGTTCTCCTCACCCGCCTGCACCGTCTTGAATCCGACCGCATCGATATCGTCAAGGGAGTGAACCACCTCGGCGGTAAGGAATGCCAGCCCGGCCTGAACCGCGGCGCCCTGGTCGGGAACCGACCTTTCCTCATCAACCCGCAGTGCGTCGTTACCAAGGTAGAATCTCATACGGGCTTTCTCCGAGCCGACCCGCTCGACATTCCCTCGGCAAAGAACGCTCTCGTCCCTCATATCGATAAGCTGGAATTTGAACGATGTGGACCCGATATTGCAAACCATTATTTTCACTGCATTCTATCCCTTACATCACAATACAGTTCATTTAAAAACTTGGAACCACGAAAGTCACGAAAAACACGAAATTTGTTATTCATTTTTTTTCAATAAAATTATTTTTCGTGCCTTTCGTGTGTTTCGTGGTTAATGATCCTGTCCATTTTTCGCTTAAATGAACCGTATTGCCCCTACATCACAATCTCATCAACAATTGCCAGGATATTGGCATCCGAACCGGTCATGTCGGGCAGGAACGCCATCGAAGACTCAGGGCCGCCCTCATAGAGGACCAATTGCCCATCGCCTGCGCCGATATAATCAAAACTGATGATCAATTCACCGGGTTTGGCAATGTCTCGGGAATCAACTTCCTCAAGGACACGGATCTTTTTCCCCTTAAGCGCCGGCAGGGTCATGTTTAACACCAGCGATCCCCTTACTCTTCCCATCTCCATTTGTAAATCTCCGCACTTTCAGGGCGTCAAAGGCCGGTAAAGCCGGAGACGATTTCTTCAGGATCGCTCTCGGCGTCGAGGACAATGACATTCGCCCCGATATCCACCCTTGCCGCGCGGGCCTCATGGATTCCACGGCAATGGACAGCGCGGATGACCTGGTTGCGGTTTGCATGAATAGGGCCTTCCAGACCGGTTTTTTCAAGACATATCCCGAATTGCGCAGTTCCGGAGGCGACCGCATTGCACATGTTTTTTACAGCGGTTTCGTAGGAAGCCCCGGAAAGCTCCCGAACCTGAAATCCTTTGGCGGCGAGAATTGAACAAAGAATCCCGCTGTTTCCCGGAAATCCCTGGCTTACAGCCAGCCCGACGGTGACTGCACCGGGCAGGGATGGCATTCCTTCCTTTTTCTCTGTGGCATCCACCCGCATAATAGTGATTCCCTTTTCACGGGCGTAATCGAGGGCCAGCGGAGTAACGACCGCCTTCCTCGCAATCCGGACTGTTTTCCCCTGTATCATGAGAAGGTCTTTCTGTATGATGACCTGCTTCCCTGTCAGGTCGCCGCCGCCTGAATCCGTCCGAGGCGCCTCCAAAGCCGGCTTCGCATGTGGACTAACCGCTTTACCTGAAACAGGGGGCTTCTCCGGAGCAGAGGCAACCTGCACCCCTTTCAAAGCCAGAACCCTTTTCACTTCTTTCACTACGGCTTCGATCAACTCATCCTGATTCATCACCCGCTCCTGTGAATTACCGCTCGTCATTCTCATCTATGATACCGCACAGCCAGGCCCGCTGCGGAACCTTGGGGTTGTTGAAATACTCCTGAGACCCCCAGCCATCCCAGCTCAAAAGCACCCGGTCCCCTTTTCCGGCGCCGATGAAATCAACCACTATCTGCGGCCTTCCCTCCGGCTGGCCGGCGGCATTGAGCACCTGCACGATAAGGAGCTTCTTGCCCGAAAGGCAGGGATGTTTGATGGTAGAAGTTATGCTTCCGATTACTAGTGCGTCGCGCATGGAAAAACCCTAAAGAAGTGACAAAGTGACAGAGCGACAGAGTGACAAAGTTAAATACCTTTAAGAAAATGATTTTTATGTTTGCGGTTCCTGTACTTTCCGTATAAAACTGCTCAGCATTCTTTCGATTTCTCTTGTACTTTCATAGAGAGCATCAAAATCATTCGAGGTTACGTAATTCAGCTTGTGAGAAATCTCTATTTGTGTCTGCAATTCAAAAAGTGAACCAGTTGAAATTTGTAAAAAACGAGCAAAATCGTTAGGTGAATTGCGGCCGTAACCTTCCGCCATATTACTAGGAATTGAAACTGCACACCGTCTCATCTGCGAGGTTAATCCATAGCATTCATCATTCGGAAATCTTTTGGTCACCTTATAGATTTCAACAACCAACTCAATCGATTTTTGCCAGACAAGTAGATCTCTGAAAGTTTTCACTCATCATCTCACTTTGTTACTCTGTCACTTTGTCACTTACACCAAATGTCTGATCAACTCACGATTGATCGACGGAATCACCACCGAAGAGATGAGCACCCCGCGGTCCTTGACCCTTTCCAGAGCGGCGTCCATGGCAGAGCGGACATCCTGAACTGCGCCGGTGACAATCACATAGGACTTTCCGGCAAGCCCTTTTCCCAGCCGGAGGTCCAGGATATGTACATTTGATGTTTTCACCATCGTATCCGCCCCCTCGATGGTGGCGGTCATGGTCATGGTCTCGAAGACGCCGATGGCGTCACCGATGTCAGTGGTATCAGGGGCGTAGAGCGCCCGGACGACCTGATCGTCCACCCTTGGCAGAACCAGCGAATCCAGATAATTGAAATCGGCGATGCCGTGCGCCAGCTCAACCGCCTCCTCCACCGCGCCCACATCGCCGGAAAAGAGAATCTGGTAGCGTCCCGGGCAGTTCGGGGCTGAAAGGAGAATGTCGATTCCGGTATTTTTCGATATAAGGTCCGCCGCCTCGATACCCTTGCCGACGCTGATATATTCGAGAAATCCTATGCATAAGCTCATGAGCGGAGCCCCCCAATGACTATATGCGTGTCGGTAACCTCCTCCACCCGGCCGTTGATGGAGGCGTGCACCCTTGCGGAAAGAGCGCCCTGGGGAATCTCCCCGATCAGGTCTCCCTCTTTCACCCGGTCACCGGTTTTCACCACCGGTTTGGCGGGCGCTCCCAGGTGCTGGCAGAGCGCGATTTTCACCATTTTCGGCTGGAGAGAACCCGCAGGCAGGAGGTCGGTATGCACAAGATACCGCTCCAGATCCAGCTTACGGGCGTAGGTCAGTGCCGGAATCTTGCGAAAATCGAACATGGGTCCCCCGTAGAGCCGTATTTTCGAGAAATCGAATTTCAGCCCGGATTTCCGGATCGCATCACGAACCAAAGCATACACCTTGTTCGGCGACAGCCCGAAAATACAGGCATACTGCTCGCAGATGCCGCACTGGCAGCAGAGGAGAGCCTCGAACACCATCTGTTCGGTTATGCTGTCCAGTTCACGGCTCTCGATACGCCGGAGAATTTCATCGATGTGCCAGGCCTTCGACATCATCTTGGCAGGGTTGATGGGGTGGCCGAGCGCATTCCGTGGGCAGAGGATGGTGCATTCCTGGCAGGTGCAGCACCATTTCGCCCGGAGCTTGGTTACCGGAACAGTCTGTTGTTTCAGCCTCACCACCGTATGATCGGCTGGCAGAATGATGATACCGCCCATGGTTTTGGTGGTATAGTCGTCGATGCTCCCGATCGGCCCCATGATCGGCCCCCCGTAGATGATCACGAACTCGCGGACTGACGCGCCTCCCGCCAGATCGACAAGATCGCGGATGGGCGTCCCGAGGGGAGCGTCGACCGTGATATGCCGTGATACTTCGCCGCCTACAGTGACCAGCCGCGAGATTACCGGTTTTCCATCCAGGGCATCGGAGACCTGCTTGAGTGTGGTCACATTGCTCACTGTGACGCCAACCTGGAAAGGAAGCCCGCCCGGCGGCACAATACGGCCGGTAATCTGACGGGTGAGCACCATCTCATCCCCGGCAGGGTAAGTATTCGCCTGTTTTTCAACAGAAAGGCGGGGCTTTCCTGAAATGGCGCGCTCAACCGCGGTTATCGCCTCCACGTTTTTGTCCTTGATGGCGATGAACCCCCGAGAAGCGCCGACCTGCTCCATGGCCGCCTCAAACCCGCGGATGATCTCGGGGGCATGGGTGATCATGAGATGAAGGTCCGATTCGACGATCGGCTCGCACTCGGCGCCATTGGCGATATAGGTGTCCACCTCATTGCCCAGCTTGACATGGGTCGGGAAACCGGCGCCTCCCGCACCCACAACGCCGGCGTCAAGAACGGCGGCAATACTATCAACACCTGCCACCGCCATGTTACTGGTCCTTCCGGTACACAGTGGCCGCATCGATGGTGATTGAATCCACGATCCCGATGATAAGGCCGTCGGTGGGAATGGTGGCGGTGAGATCGGTCATACGGGCTGAAGAACCTTGCACACAAAGCACGATCTCGCCTCTGCCCGCGCCTACCGGATCGTTCACCACAAGCGTGCTGCCTGTCGGAATGATCGAGGTCCCCGAAGCATCCTTGGCGACCCGCTGAATCTCGACCAGCAGAAATTTCTGGCCGATCAGGCGGTCAACCTTGACCGAAGATACAATCTCTCCGATAACCTTGCCTACTACCACGATTTTCCCCTCTTTCCGGGTTAAACACCGGGACTCTTCTTCTTGATTGTCTCTTCCGGGGCTTTGGCCGTATTGGCAGGTTTGGCTTCCGCTTTCGCCGGTTCCTCGAAGATCATGGACTTCATGTCTTCATGGGGGCTTGCGATAACCTGGGTGGCAATGACCTGTCCGACCGCAGACGCGGATTCGGTTCCTGCCTCGATAGCCGCCTTGACCGCAGCGACATCTCCTGTCAAAATAACCGCCACGAGCCCGCTTCCTACACGTTTCTGACCGACCAGGGATACATTCGCCGCTTTAAGCGCCGAATCGGCTGCCTCGACAGCAGCCACAAATCCCTTGGTCTCGATAAAACCTAATGCCAACATGTGATTTTCCTCCAGTTCACGGGTTATTTGAACATGCCGTCCAATTCATCGTGGGGCCGGGGAATGATGTGCGAGGAAATAAACTCGCCCACATTCTTCGCCACTTCAGTTCCTGTTTCGACAGCGGCTTTCACCGAGCCCACATCGCCCATGATAACCGTGGTGACATATCCCCCGCCGATGGATACCTGCTTGAGCAGCTCTACACTGGCGCTTTTCAGCATGGCGTCGGTGGCCACTGCAAGACCCGTGAAACCTCTGGTTTCCAGAAGTCCGATTGCTTTCTTCATGGTGTTTAAACCTCCCTGTAAGTTTTGGTTAACGAGAATGATGTTTTTTGTGTTTGATATTTTATGAAAGATGTGATTATTAACCCGGATTATTCATAAATTTTTTTTTGCTGCCTGAGAATTGTGAAAATGGCCATGTATTAAACTTTCAAAATGGTGTTTCGGTCACCTTGAAGTGTGATTTACAAGAAACACAAGAACGCGGATGATTGATACATAAA
>JAUYCD010000017.1 GCA_030692375.1 Candidatus Latescibacter sp.
TATCAAAAATTTTATCGTATTTGTCGATTTAATTATTATATTTGTTATTATTGCATCTATTCAAATTCATTTTTAGTTCTTCCAAAATAGATTGTAAAAAAATATTTTATAAGAGGTGGAATGAAACTCCCCGCCGCAAGCAGCGGGGTATCTTCTTATTTATCTAATCCATTCGCCGCAAGCGGCGGGGAATTCAACCCTGAGAGATTAAAGAAAGGATCTTAATCTATTTTATTCTTTTATACATAATAATATGTATAACAAAATACTTTGTCAATTCTTTTTTTCCAGCAAAAGCCTCGATTTTCCAAAACCAAAAAGGACTCAACCACATTGGTTAAGTCCTTGATTATATTGGTGGAGCAGAACGGGATCGAACCGTCGGCCTCATCCGTGCGAGGGAAGTTTAGTTCGTCTTTGCTATATCATGCTTTGCTCCTGCAAAAGCAGCTTCTTCTATCTCTACTCGTTTTGAAGCCGGTT
The DNA here is from genome assembly GCA_030692375.1 of Candidatus Latescibacter sp. Classification (NCBI taxonomy): domain Bacteria; kingdom Pseudomonadati; phylum Candidatus Latescibacterota; class Candidatus Latescibacteria (ex Chuvochina et al. 2023); order Candidatus Latescibacterales; family Candidatus Latescibacteraceae; genus Candidatus Latescibacter; species Candidatus Latescibacter sp. The sequence continues at coordinate 484 of JAUYCD010000017.1, forward strand.
TAGTTCTACGAACATGAATTGACTTTCCCCATGCCGAATCATCGTCAGCTTTTTTCATAACAAGTTGATCAATCTCTCGTTCAGACAGCTTCTTGGTTTTTCTTTTTACACTCATATATCCCATCACAATCATCTTGATTGCTTATTTCTGTGCATCCGCCGGTCTACCAGCTTAGAGTGGGGCGTCTTCTGGCGCTTTCGAAGGTCTTGGACGATCTCATCGAGGCTATAATGATGATTTTCTACGTAGGCATCCCGATTTCGCCAGACCTCTGCGATGATCTCATCTTTGTACATCATCCTATTCCTCCGACAGTAGCTCTAAGGGGGTACATATTTCTGGGCAAGTGTATCCGGCTGTCGTACAAATCAACCGGATTATTGGTTTTACTGAAGCGTTGTCTATATGTCGAAAGTTCCAAGTTAGCAAATAGTCCACCTCGTGAACACATGCCACGGCGATGTGAAGAGCATCGGCCTCTGCTCTGGGAGGAACGCCGCCGCCTTCGATCAGCTTGGCCGCAAACGCCTGCACCTCCTCGTCAACCGGAAGTTCTGCAATGCTCCCCAGCACTGCCAAGCGAATACCTGCAGCTTCGTGGTCACCTGCTGATGCTTCGGCAACGACCAGTTCGGAAGTTAACAATTCGTACTTCGGACGCTCTTGCGCCCACCACTGAATGGTGACTTGTTGCCATGCCGCCGAGCGTAAATCTCGACTCGGGTGTGATGTCAAATAGCTGATGATAGAAGTTTCTATATAAACGCTTTTCATAAGTAATAAAACGAAATTCCTTTAGCATTCTATTTAGTCATTCTTTACATTATAATATGCATAATAAAATACTTTGTCAATCCTTTTCCCTGTAAAGCCTTCGGTTTTCTGAAACCAAAAAGGACTCAACCATGTCGGCCAAGTCCTTGATTATCTTGGTGGAGCAGAACGGGATCGAACCGTCGGCCTCATCCGTGCGAGGGATGCGCTCTCCCAGCTGAGCTACTGCCCCACTTTTCTTTCTTAAAATATAACCTGCGGTAAGCCCAGTGTAAAGGCAAAAATGCAGACATTGATTCTCCGAATCTATACGTGAAATTAAAGTCGGGAGCTTTTTTAATATTCTTTAGTCTCCTACTCTTTCCGTTCCGATTCGGGGATATTTATCACCATGACTGAACAATTGCCGAAGCGTCCGACACCCAGGTCGGGTACATCCTCGGTAAATGCCCCGTTCCAGACCATGAAAAGCTTTTCTCCACGGTCATCGAGTTTGAGCGAATAGGAAACCGCCGGTATATAACCATACTTTTCATAATAGTAAGATTTAAGAAAAGCAATTACCTTTTTCCCGCCGGTCTTTATGTCATACTGAATCACCGGGGAACCATCACGGTAGGCTTGCGGTGCGTAATAGACATACCTTCCTCCGGGACTTCTTTCCATGGAACAGGTATAACGCTGATCGGTCGGCCAGATGAGACCGTGATCTACGATTTTCTCTCTCGCAGGGTCGAAGCTGAAGAGCACCCCGGAATTGGTCACTCCCCAGAAAAGGCCGTCCGGGCCACGGTCACGGGTCTGGGCGCGCATTGGTTCATACCTTCCCGTCATTGGGTCTTTTGGCATTGAGCAGGAAAGTTTCGTGAAACGGTTGGCGGCCGGGTCATACCTGATAAGGTGACGTTCCTGGTCGGAAACATGATTGTTGGCAGTATAAACCATGCCGGTAGTTTCATCGAGGAGAATGGCGCGGGTAAACCAGGTCAGGCTGTCGGGAAGCATTCCCGCCCAGCGGCTTCGCTGACTGTTGATATCCCAGGCGAGAAATTCGGAATGGTAACCGACCGCATACAGCATCCCCCGTCGTGTATCCACCCGGTGGTAAGGCCAGGAGGTGCGGGGGATCGGAGCGCCATAATCAACAATATCCCCGGTCTCCATGTCGAAACTGAAGATGCGCCCTCCGTCGTATCCGGTGGCGTAATCCGCTTCAGTGGGCTCGGGAAACCGTGACCAGTATGTGCAGAACCAGATATGTGGACGGGAAAGATCCCTGCTCTGATAGATGTCAATCCATCCATGAACGATTCCGTCACCGAATTGCTTTTCCCCACGGCCGATGGAACGGTTTATTTCCGGCAGACAGCGAACGGTACGGGAGCGGGTATCATATTCTACAAGGTAAATATGGGCATTGAGCTTGCCATGATCACCTACAGCGGAATAGAATTTTCCGGTGGGTGGATAGTAGTTGGATTGAGTGTAATTTCCCCACCATCCGGTTACATCACGATCCGCCAGTTCATCGAAAAAACGGGGTTCTGCGGGAACAACCGCAAATTCTATTCTTGGAGTAGTCTTTGCCACAATAAATTCTTTTCCTGCAAACCGGCGAAGTCCTGCAGGGATTTCAAGCATTTTCGGATCACTGTCAATAACCGTTCGAGAGGAGTAGAGGAGCTTCTCCCTGTCCATATGCTCCGCCATTTCTTTCCGTTTCTTTTCGCTCTCGCAGGGTATAACGGAATCGGCGGGGATAGATACACGCTGATGGATGACTCCATAATATCCGATTTTGTGGGGTTGTCCAGCCGGCCCCGGAGTTTTTCCGCTGCAACAGAGAAAGTTTAGCGCCGGGAAAACCAAAATCACCGCTATGAACCGCACAAGTATAATGATCATGCCCTTACCTTCTCGCAGGTAACAATCCCAGCGTCGTAATGAATCTCTGTCTCTTGACTTTCTCCTGGCAGAAATGTATTATTACCCCAGGGGGGTAATAGATGAGCAGAAGACGGGAAATCGCTTTCATTGGAATTTATGTTGGCATCATCCTGGCGATGCTGTTTGTGTTTTTTTTCATCCAGGAACGGTATGGCGCCCACCTTCAACGGCCTCAGAAGAACAACGCCGGAACGCATTCCCTGATGCACCGGGGAACGCCGCAGATGACGACCCCCTTCTCATCCGGACTTCAGACCATTTCGGAAAGCGCGGTACCATTCGATAGTTCGCCTGAGTCCCTCGTCAAAATCCACCTTCGCCCTGAATCCGAAACGCTCCCAGGCCCGCGCAGTGTCTAAACACCGGCGCGGCTGACCATCCGGCTTGCTCGTATCCCATAGTATTTTTCCGGTGAACCCGCTGTAGAGGGCGATTTTTTTGACCAGCTCACTGATGGTAATTTCAAAACCGGCGCCGAGATTGACCGGATCGGAGCTGTTACATCGCTCAGCGGCGAGCAGAATACCCTCGGCGGCGTCGGCGGCATACAGGAATTCCCGGGAGGCTTTCCCGGTTCCCCACACCACAATGGTATCTTCTCCTCTTTCAAGAGCATCTACACATTTCTTTATGAGCGCCGGAATCACATGGCTCGATGCGGGGTCGAAATTGTCCCCCGGGCCATAGAGGTTAACCGGCAGAAGGTAGATGGAATTGAAACCGTATTCCTGACGGTAGGCCTGGGACTGCACCAGGAGCATTTTCTTCGCCAGACCGTAGGGGGCGTTCGTTTCCTCGGGATAGCCGTTCCAGAGGTCTTCCTCACGGAACGGCACCGGGGTATACTTTGGGTAGGCGCAGATTGTACCCAGTGCGACGAACTTTTCAATCCCTCGAAGGCGCGCCTCCTCCATGAGCTGCACCCCCATTACGAGGTTACGGTAAAAGAATGTTCCGGGATGGGCCATGTTCGCTCCGATTCCGCCCACTACAGCGGCCAGGTGAATCACCAGGCCGGGCCGCATGTCATCATACATGCGCCTGATGTCGGCGAGGATGGTGAGATCATATTCTTCAAGGCGGGGTACCATTACATGACTGGCGCCACGGGTTTCAAGCCCTTGTAGAACGTATCCACCGAGAAATCCCGCTCCGCCGGTAACCACCACCCGGCGGTCTTTCCAGAAATCGTTCATCCATTACTTTCTTTATTTTTCATTCAAGAAAGCCAGCGCGGCGGCGGCCAGCACGCTCACCCCGGTCTCGATGCACCGCTCATCCACATCGAATGAATCGTTGTGCAGAGGGAACCGTATCCCTTTTTCATCGTTTGCTACACCCAGTTTCAGATAATACGCAGGCATCCGATCGGAGAAGTGAGAGAAATCCTCCGCGGTCATGGGGCACTTCGCCTGGTATATCACGTTTTCCCTGCCGAGCAGGTCGGCAGCCGCCGCGGTGACCAGGTCATCCAGATGCGCATCATTGATGACCGGAGGATAGAGATCGTCCAGAAAGACCTCGTTTTTGAGATCGAGAATCCGTGAAACACCTTCCACCGTATCCTTGATACAGTCCATCATATACGCCAGGATTTCTTTGGAAAGGGCGCGGACGCTTCCCTGCATGGTGACGCGCCCCGGGACGGTGCCCAGTTTGCTTCCGCCTTCGATAAAGGCGACATTGAGCGCAATAGGTTCCGATGGATCAGTACGCCGTGGAATAATATGGTAAAGAGAAGAAACAACTTCCGAGGCGCCCAGGATGGCGTCTCTCCCCCTCTGCGGCGTGGCGGCGTGGGCCTGACGGCCTATGATGACGATCTGGAACGCCTCCGCTCCGGCCATGGCCGATCCCGTCGCCACTCCCACCTGTCCGGCATTCAGGTCCGGCCAGCAGTGGAGCGACATGATAGCGTCCATGGGAGGATTCTCGAGCACTCCGTCTGCGATCATGGACAGCGCCCCGCATTTCTCGCCGCAGGGATTTTCCTCCGATGGCTGGAATATAAATTTTACCGCGCCGCCGAAACGGTCTTTCATTTTTGCCAGCACCCGCGCAATACCTATGACCACGGTGGTGTGGACATCGTGACCGCAGGCATGCATGCTGCCGTCATTCTTCGAGCGGTAGGGCGCAGTGCTATTTTCCAGGATGGGAAGAGCATCCATATCGCAGCGAATCCCGATAACCTTCCCCGCTCCGAGTCCCCCTTTTAAAAGTCCCACCACTCCGGTCTTGCCGACTCCTGTGCGATGTTCAATTCCGGTTTTTTCCAATATATTCGCAACCACCTGCGCGGTGCGAATCTCCTGATAACGCTGTTCGGGATGCGCATGGATATCACGCCGGATGGCGATGAGGTCTTCCCGCATATCTTCAGCCTGCTTCCTAACATACCGAAAGTCCTCAAGCAGGCGGTCATTGAAATGAATGTTCATGGCTCATTCCCCGTGTATTTGTGTTATTGTTCCGGTGATTACATATACGAACCAATTGGTATAGATGCCGAAACGGTTTCATCGTTCCCGCGAAGCGGCAACAAGTTCGGCATGACACGTGTCATCCTGAACTCGTTTCAGGATCTAACGGCGCATATATCCCTCACAGCCTGAAGAAACATGCGCACCTCCTCCAGGGTGTTGTAATGCACGAGGCTGGCACGGAGCGGCATGTCATACCCGAAGAAATCCTCCGACATCGACCAGTATTTCATGGAGCGCATAGCCATCTTATAATCTTCCACCAGACGTTTTTCCACATCCCTGCCCGCCATACCCTCGACGCTGAAAGCAAAGGTGGGGTCGCGCTCATCCAGGCGGTTCGGATCGCTCAGGCCGTGGAACTTCACCCGGGGGATTTCCACTAGACCCGGAAGGCCGTCAATGCCGGTCAGCATGGCCCGGGAAATCTCCTTTTCATAGAGATCGATGGCATCCATGGCGATCTTCAGAGACCGCGCACGGCCCCGGTAGGAAGTATAGCGTTCTTTATAACGGTCTTTTACGCGATCGCCCAGCCATGCCAGGTATCCGATGGTGGCGTCCACCGCCGCGTATTTGGCCTGATCGGGCGAGCCCCAGTGCCATTTGGCATGAAGAGTGCCGTGATCCTTCCCGGCACTGTAGGGGCGCATGGATTCAAGGTGCTCTTTTTTCCCGTACATGAAACTTATATACTTGGGAGTGAAGAACTTATAGGCGGATATCACCATGAAATCACAGCCTATTTCCTGCACATCCAAAGGGCCGTGCGCCGCATGGTGAACTGCATCAATCACGTAGTAGGCCCCTGCCCTGCGGGCGATTTTGCCGATCTCGACCAGCGGGCTCTTGGAACCCAGGAGATTGGAAGCCGCAGAAACCGTGATCACTTTTGTATTCACATCGACCAGACTCTCCAGGTGATCCACATCGAGCGTCCCGTCCGGACGAAGATGGGCAAAGCGGAGTTCGCCCGCCGCTCCCCGGCGGACCAGCTCACGCCAGGGATCCACATTGGAGAGATGTTCATAGTAAGTTGTCACGATATTATGACGTTTATCGAGCTGATTCCCGAGAGCATAGCTGAGTTGGAAAAAAAGCGCGGTGGCGCTCTGCGCGGAAAGAATATTTTCGGCGGACTCCGCGTTCAAGAGGTCGGCGACTGCCTGAAGCCCATTTTGCATGAATTTCCCCGCTTCACGGCACTCACGGAAACTGTCGCCGGGATTGGCGCTGTGTTCAAGGGAAGCGATATACTGAGCCTCGGCAGAACGTTTCAATACCAGGGTGCCGGTGCCGTTATCAAGAAAAACCCGCCGGCTGCCCCAGGTATCGGTTCTGGCCCGGGGAAATTCATTCTCAATGTCTTTCAACAGATTATTGTCAAAAATCATGGAACACAATCTCCTTATCAAATCATGTTGTTCTTGTCAAAAGATAGATGCAAAAGACCTATTTATGCAGTTCAAAAGCAAGTAATCCATTGAGCATGACATAATAGCATATAGATGCCGAAACAAGTTCGGCATGACATAGTCACCCTGAACTTGTTGCCGCTACGCGGGAACGATAAAACCGTTTCAGGGTCTATGAAATAAATGAAACGACTTGTTATAAGATGCTCTCTAATCTAAGGCGCAGCACGCTCTCTGTCAAGCAAGGTATTTCTTCGGGATCTCCAGACCTGCCGTGTAAGAAAAGGTAGGCAGATCCACCATCTGGTAGACATTGATCCGCGTATCCGGGCAGGCAGTGAGGAGAATGTATGCCTCACGCTCCTCGAAACCATAATCATGAATTACCCATTCCATCAGGTTGGTAAACGCATCACGCACCGCATACTCAAGGGGTTTTCCGGTTGCTACACCGACCAGGGCGTCCGGCTTTTCTATCCGCACATGGGGTATCCTCTTTCCCTTTATCACCTCGCAGGAGAGGGTAATTTCTGCGCGGGTTTCGTTTGCCGTGCCGGAAAGCTCGCCATCTCCCTGGCAGGCATGCACATCCCCTGCAAAGAGGAGCCCTCCTTCCGTATAGCTGTTAAAATATATCTTCGATCCTTCGCAAAAATCACGGATATCGAGATTTCCGCCCCAGGGACCCTGAATATAGACCGAAGAAAAAACTTCCCGCTCCGGCGCGAGGCAGAGGGTCCCGATGAATGGCGCCAGATGCCACCGTATCCGCTCATTGAACACACAATTTCCATCCGAGAGCGTTCCCGAAGGTCCCGGAACGTGTTTGAAAATGTGGGTATAGAATTCGGTGGTCTTACGGTATTTGAGAGAATCGCCGAGGAGCCCGTCGCCGGGCTGAAGAATGGTATATCCCTGGGCGTCCGGAACGATTTTCTCCACCGCGACCACGACCACATCTCCTTTTTCGGCGCCCTCGATAAAAACCGGTCCGGCGACCGGGTTCAAAAGCGGCGGATTGAACCGGTGAGTGGGGCGGTTCTGAGGATAAGGCTGGAAGGTTTCCTCGCGGATGTATCCGGAGGCGGCATCTTCCGTTTCAAGGATAAACCGCTCGCCGGGCTTGACCGTGATGACCGGGGCAAGACGGTGATCTATTTCGTAAACCAGGTTTGCCGGTGAGCGTTCTATGCGTTTCATGAAAGTCTCCTCTATTTCACCTCGATGTTGCTATGTTTTTCAATAGATGCCGAAACAAGTTCGGCATGACACGTGTCATCCTCAACTCGTTGCCGTTTCTCGGGAACGATAAAACCGTTTCAGGATCTAAACACTCAAAACATGCGCAATTATTTTTTGTCGTCATGTATTGAACAAGTTCGGCATGACTCGTCACCCTGAACTCGTTTCAGGGTCTAATCGATAAAAAAACCAGTTTTTACAAAAGATTTCAAGACAAGTATAATCTTCAACTCTGTAATCTCTTCTCACGGTATTTTCACCGCATTATTCCGCATCGTTATCTCCTTTACCCCAGTATCGATCTGCACCGTACAACCGCGGGGGTTCACCACGGCGGGGAGTTTGAGCAGGACATCCGCTGTTTTGGGCAGCAGGTCGTGTGGCGCTTTGAGCGCCGGAATACTGCCCCTGGCCAGTATTTTCCCGCCGCTGTCCCGGAGCAGGAGAGTCCCGGAGGGAGCGTCCACGGAGCCGAGGCTGTGCACGGTCACCGCTATGGTGTTTCCCTGCACGCGGATGTCATCCTTCCCGATGGCCAGGTCGGGACGGCTCCAATAGGGTTTGCTCTTATTCAGGAGCTTGAGCGTAATGATCGTGGTCTTTTTCGGGGCGAACGTGAACCCGATCTCCCCGGTGCGCTCGAATTCGACTGTACGCTTTCCAATGACCGACTCCGGTGTGTCGTCGCCGTTTGAGTCGATGCCCTCGGACACCTCCCATATGCCGGGGTCCACATCCCAGCCGATGAGGGATGCCTGCACCGGCGCACTCTCCAGATTATACACGATGATGGTCATGCCGTCCGGTCTGGCGTCGGGAATGAGGATGGCCGCGCTCTCGCCGGTGGCGGGCGCAGTGAACCGCCAGCTCACCGTATGGCCTGGGTAGAGGGTATTGCGGACGAGAGCCACTCCTCCCAGGCGCGCTCGCTGGAGTTCAGTGTTGGCCAGGGTCACCCGGTCCACCCACCAGTGGTGTTCGGTCATCATGGGCATCCGCTGGGCACCGCTCTGTATCTGGGAGGCATACATATTTTCGAGAAACCGTTTGTCGCCGGTCACCTGCCAGGCGATGTGGCGGTACAGATCGTTTCCGGCGGCGGGAGTTACCTGCGAGGCGATGGTCTTGCCCCAGGTATCCCGCTTCCCGATAATATCCATAAGGTTTGCGTTCAGGCTCCCCAAGGCGCCGGGGCCGCTGTCGAGAACAGGCTGTAGGTATTTCGGGTCGCCGGTCCACCGCCAGAGCGCCCAGAAATAACTGATTGCCGGGCCGATTCCCGAAGGCCGTTCCGCGTCGGTCCTGTAATTGATGGTGGCCGAAAGCGAATAATTGCCGTTGGCGTCCTTCCTTCGGTGTGCCAAAAGACCGTCGAACAGCTCGGAAACCAGCTTCTTAGTCTTTGGGTTTCCGTTAAACTCCACCAGGGACAGGGCAGGATGAAAGATCAGATAGGAGTATGGATACGACCATGACCACACTCCCTCTTCAGACATCTTTGTGGCGCTGAAGAAGCTCGATCGTATATGGCGGTGCCCGGCGGGATTGACGCCTGTTATCCCTTCCAGGGCGCGGCAGGTTTCCATGATGCGCTCAACCTGCTTCGGGTCGCCGTAATCGAGGAGCATGATCTGCGGAAGGATATCGATCCCCTCCTCGTAGGTGTGGAGCTCATCGGTCTGTATGGTATTCAGCCCGTTAGTGAACATCCCATTGTTGTAGAAGGCGTCCATTTCGCGGCGGAGTGAGTCGGCGACCTTTTCCGGCTCTACTCCCATGAGGGCGAGAGCCGGCCACTGGTTGGTCAGATCGCCGTCATCGGAAAGCCCGCCGCCGAATTCTCCGTCCTCAAGCTGACGGTTGTCGATCCACCAGGTGATGAACTTGCGGTAGAGTTTGAGGTCTTCGACCTGGCGGAACGCCCAGAGGGGAACATCAGAAGGCGCCTGGGGCTGTTCGAACGCAGGAAATCCCTGTTCGCCGTTCCGCATTGCCCAGTAAATCCTGCCCTGCGCGTGTTCCGGGTTTACCCGCAGGAGGTCGGAAATGTCGAGGATATAACGCTCGAACATGTGCAGCTTTTTCGTATTCGGGCCGCATTCCACGATGTTGCCGTAGTTGTCCACCACCTGGGTGAACCTGTCGGCCTCGTGCTCAATTCGGGCCGCCGCGCGATCCTTGAATATGAGGCGGACGCGGGCGCCCTCCAGAGACTGCATCCCGAAATCGCCTCCGGCCCCGGCGATGGTGAGATACATCGGGCGGTCATCGGGAAGGATACGGTCGCGGGTGTCCAGCCAGAGCGTCCTCGCCTCTCCCGGTTTCATCGAAAAGGAAAAATCCAGCAGGTTACGGTTGGGCCAGAGCGGGTCCTTGATCTGGATGTTGAGGGGGAAGAATTCACCGTGGGTGGGTTTTACTTTGAGCGCCGGGAGATCGATGGCGATGCCGTCCAATCCGCCGTCCATGTTCTGCCAGGTATAGGAATACTGAGCGTTTGACCAGAACGGCCGGTTGACTCGGAAATCGCAGGGAATGAGCACATGCACCAGGGGAAGCGGGTGCTCGATCGTTGTAGTCCGGGGGTTGCCGGGAGCGCCTCCCGGGAGCGCCTCCATGACCGCGCGCTCGTCCGGAAGGAATCGTCCCCGGATGTACTCCAGGAGCGGAACGAGGCTCGGGTTATCCGGCTCTAACTTCGCAGTCAGCGAGTACGAGAGGACTGCGGTCCCCCTGGGTTCCCGGCCCGGCGCGACCCGGAAAGCCGAAAACTCCCCGATGGGCATTTCCTGCACCTCGTTGTCGAACCGTACGGCTCCTCCCCGTACAGGCGCGGGCAGGAGATGGAACGTGCGCTCCTGGCTGGCGGGACGGGTGAAAAGCATCGATTCCGCTCTGTCTTTCAGCAGGGAACCTTTCCCGAACGCGCCGCCGGAGATTTCCAGATAGTTCCATTCCTCATCCGGCATCGTAAAAGTCACCGATTTCCCCGAAGTGGAGTAGCAGTTCCAGTCCGGCTCGATGAAGTAATCCAGGCGACCGGTAAGCTGCGAGCGGTTATAGACATTCGGCCAGGTGGTTTCGCGGATGCCGTCAACGCCTTTCCAGACCCACTGCTTTTGATCATAGACATCACGGATTTCGACCTTCCGCACACCGGTTGCAGGCGCAGCGAGAGGGGGCGGTATGTCGCCGGGACGGTTCCAGCCGTAGCGAAGCAGCCACTCATCGCGGAAGGCAGAGTCATCCAGGGCACGGATCACCGGCGCTATCTCTCCCGCCGGTTCCCCCCCGGCAAGGCGGGCGATCTGCCCTGCTTCCAGCATACTGTCGTAGATACGCACCTCGTCGAGGTCGCCGCCCCGGGAGTGGTTGTAGTTGGCCCAGATGTGCTGGGGATTGATGAATCGGTTGGCCGGGCCGAACATGTCCAGGCCCGCATAAAACACCGCTGTAGTGTCCTTCTTCCCCACGAGCGCGCCGTCCACATAGAAACGTATGCCCCTCGTTTCATCCCAGGCGACCGCAATATGCGACCACTTGTCCGGCGCAGGCAGGACGGGAGCTTTCCAGGATACCCGGGCGCGTCCCAGATTGATGTCGGTCACAAAGGCATCAAAGCCCTGGCCGTTGTAATCGATACGCATCCAGGCCATGTCTATGCTCGAGTGATCGCAGTATGAGACCTGGAAGATGTGGAACGGGGTATGCCCGATAGGCTCGCGTGATCGCCAGAAGAAAGAGAGAGTTCCTCGCTCGACATAGATGTTACCCGGAGCGAAATAGGCAAGGACCATAGAAAAGTCAGGAATCCTGATTGCCTTCCCGCGGAAGCCGTCGGGCACGCGGGTGATTGCGTCGAGGAAAGAGGGATTCGGATCGCCTCCGGAGTAATCGGCTGAGAATCCTTTGTCCCCGGATAGATAAAAGAGCAGCCCCGGCTCAGCGGCGTTTTCCGCTGCGGAGCAAAACCAAGGAAAAACCGAGAGGATCATGAAGATAAGAAATACATACCGGAAGAGCTTCACATCATAACTCTTAATTTGGAGGTATACTGTCTGAAAATTTCTGTAGGCTGTATATACTACAGCCCCCTAAATCCCCCAAAGGGGGACTTAACAGGCTGAAATACAACTGAATTATCCGGTTTTACTATTTTAAAAAAAATACCATGTTTCATCTTTATTCGGAGAAAGTCCCCCTCCGGGGGATTTAGGGGGCTGCCTTCCTATAGATATATTCCCGTTTTTTTCAATCATCATACACCCGCCAGAAAGGCCTCTCAGGATCCCATCGATCGGTGATCTCTGCGGGAGGTTTCACCACCACCGCTGTGCACTCCGCAGTCACTGTTCCGTCCGGGAGCCGAATTTCACCCGCTACCTGCGCTCTAAGTGCTGTCTGACGTATGACCCACCCGGTCACTTCGAGCGGCGTTTCTGTGGGAGTCGGTCTACGGTAGGTCACCTGCAGGTTCAAAGTTACCATCAGATTATTGAAATCGCCGTCGAGCATGATCGCGCGACCGGCTGTTTCGTCGAGCACCGCCGCCAGAACGCCGCCGTGCACAATTCCCGGATAACCGTTGAAATGCTCAGGTATGGTAACCGTACTTCTGACCTTGTTGTTCTCAACATCGTTGTACCAGGTCATTTTCAGGCTGATTTCGTTCTGTCTTCCACAGCAGAAGCAGGTTCGTGATGAAGGCTGTCTGGTCATGGAATGCCCCTATAAAAAGTATGTACAGTCCTGGAAGATGATTAATAAAATTTCTCGCAAAGCCGAAAATAAAGATACTACAATTTATAATAGATAATAAAAAAAACCCCTCTTTTTCAGGGGGGAGTTCACAATTTCGGCGCCTGTTCTCTTAAAAATGCATCACTATGATGACCCCTTAAGTTGCTTCGTGAACTTTTTCTTTGCCAGATACGCATAAGATGCGGAGATTTGGTTTCTTGTCCGTATAAGACACCATGCACCGCGTTATCAGACGGCCATAATTCTTGATATATCAACGTGTTGCATTGAGGTTGCCCTCTTATCACGGCGTGTTATGCGGATCGGCATAACAACTAAGCTCACCTGCAACGGGGAGAATTACCACTAAACTTTGTAAGCAAAATAAAACCTTGATAAACCACAAAACCTTCATACACGGCCCAGCCCCCGCTGTCAGGTGCAACGACGGGTTAGGTAATAGCTCTTACCCCACAGTCTTTTTTTCTTCTGGCTTACCAACCTATCTCATTTCAGAATATCAATTCACAATTCAAGATGCGACCCTACTCTCTATTTCCTCATTTTTATGTGGATCGGATTTCTTTACCGTATGGCAACAAATTTTTCTCAACTGTATGCATTGTCATAACATCTTCTTCTTTAAAGTGGAATACAGGAGAGAGCCAAACAATATTATCTCTGATGAGATCAAAATATTTCTCATTTCGACTAAAGAGAGGCAGAAAATACACATTTGAATTTGAAAGTTTAGTACTTATATATAGCACTGCTTGTCTAAGTGTTGTTCCCGAAGCAACAATATCATCAACAAGTAATATCTCTATCTTTTCTTTCGCCGTTGGACTACAGGATTCAATCCCTTTCACTATTGATTCATTTATAGGATTATCAAAATACTTGTTTTCTCGATTTAATCGATCAGCCCATAATGATAATATCGGTATTCCTCTAAACAGCTCTCGTCCCAGGAGGTCAGCATACATCAGCCCTCCATTAGATATACCTAGAATTACATCTGGTACAAATCTGCCATCTTGAACATTATCCCGCAGTTTACTTACAATATGTTGTAATCGCTCCCAGTATTCACTCCAAGCCATAGCCTTTGATGAGGTTACCTCCTCCTCCCTTTCTTTTATTATACCAGGAATTTCTACAAGCATCTGAGGGAATACATCAAACACAAGACTGTCAGTGGGACGGGGACGTTGAGAAATAACCAAGTTTATAGTATCAACAATATCATCTATAGCTTTTTCTGGACCATTGAAAAACGGAGAGTACTCAACGCATCTATAGTTAGTAATATCAAAAGGAATAACTGTCCCTGCCTGTTTTAAAAGAATAGTAGTTGACCTTCTTAAACCATATCGTATACCAAGTTCAAGAAACACATTTGGATTTTGTCCAGTTATATCAACAATACTTGTATCTGCTAATGCAATGTGCCTAACCCGGATTATTCATAAATTTTTTTTTGCTGCCTGAGAATTGTGAAAATGGCCATGTATTAAACTTTCAAAATGGTGTTTCGGTCACCTTGAAGTGTGATTTACAAGAAACACAAGAACGCGGATGATTGATACATTAAGGTATACCTTTTTTTAGGTAAAGTGATCCCTTGAATGAAACGAGAACTGTAATTTACATGCCTGACACATTTTCGGTTACATCTGCATTACGATTTTGTTGCACATGGTGACGAATACATTTTTCAGGGGGAAGGAAGACGGGAAGATGAAATGAAGCTTGGTTTTCATTTCCCGGACTTCGACCCCGATTTTGAGTAAGCGCAACCGTATGGTATCAAACTGGGCATTGGCGAATTCGGTGCCGGAAAGGGCTTTTTCTCTGAGCGTGTGGAGAATGACATAGGCTGCGCTATGGAGCATGAGACGGAAGCTGTTAGCCAGGAAACTGTGGCAGGATGTCCGGCCGCTTTTAAGGGCGAGCTTATGATCCTTGATAAAATTCTCCATCTGGCCGCGGCCACAGTACACCGTTTCATAGATGAATGATGGCAGTGAGCTTTCCAGGCTGGTGACGATAAAGCGGATGTTGTCGCCCTGGGCGGAGACCTCAGCCATGACAATTACCCGGAGATCCCGATGCCATGTACTGGCTTGATAGCGCATCTGCCTGAAGGTGCGGGCTTTTGTACCTGATGCCTTGTACTCACGGCGAGCTGCCTCAAGCGCGACTTGTGCACGCTTTTTGAGAATTGAGGTACATGTCAATCCGAGAACATACAGAACAGCATGGGAGTCGCACCAAGCGTATAGTTCGGGTGTGGCAAAGTGAGAATCGCCGCGGATGAGGATGCCAACCTTTGGCCATGCCGCTCGAATGCGTTTTACAACCCGCTTGATGATTGCACAGGTCTCCTTGCCGCTGGGCCGTCTGCCGGGTCGAAGAATACTGGTAATCAGGTTGCCGCTTTGCCCCTCAAAGATGAAAAGAGGCTGATAGCAGTACTCATCGTAGTAACCGTTGAACAAACTCAGTTGCTGCGCCCCGTGTGTGGGATCATCCGTATCATCAATGTCGAGAATGATCGCTTTCGGTTCTGTATCGTACGAGGCGATAAACAGATCCACCAGTACATTGGCAATACGATAGATATCTCTTGGTGTCATGGCGTTCTCAAACCGTGATATGGTCGGCTGGCTTGCCAGATCACCCTCGGACGGTAAACGATTGCACGCAGCCTTGAAACCGGGATCGGTTCTCAGGTCATCAGCATCATTGGCATCTTCATAGCCGCAGACTATCTGCAGAATACGCTGTTTAAGGAGCGTTTTATTATCATGAAGCACATAACTCTGATGGCGGAAATCCGTAATGACTTCCGCAAGCCGGTCGATAATACCAATACTGTCTGTTATCTCTCTCAATGCAAGAACTCCTCCATCGGAGCTAACATCACCGCCGGTAAAATCCGCTGTCACTTTTTTGCCGGAAATCATTTTGAATCTAAGCGAAAGTTGGGTATCTTCTCTCATGGCAGGCTCAACTCATTTGTATTGTGTTTGTTCGTCGTTATTTGTCTAACTACAATATAATACAATATATTAGTTGATGCACTGCCTTTTTTTATGAATAATCCGGGCTATAAGTCATCAGTATATTTTTTGCGAGATATTTGTTTATAAGTTTTTCATAATGAACAGGAGATGCCTCTCCGCCAGTTTCAGGTCGGCGAGACCCACGGACGCCAAAATGTACTTCCCCTTCCGGGCGAACATCACCGTGCCGTAAAAAGATTCCTTCCCGGTGAACGCCTCGTCTCCGAGTGTCGGATTCCCCTTGTCGATCCCGCCGGAATTACGGATATACTCCATGCAGGAGCGAAAATTTTCCTTCGCCTGTTCCGGCCCGGAGGATTCGATCAGGTAAAGCCGGAAACGTTTATCTCCCTGCTCATACTCGACAGTGAAGGCTTTCCTTAAAAAATCCTGCCCCAGGACATCTTTCGCAATATATTTCTCGGAACGAGCCAATTTCCCCTCAACCGGGAAAAAGGAGAAAAATCGCGGAAATACATTCCCGCCGGGTATCCGCTTCTCGACAGCCCGGGCCATCTGTTCCAAAGTAGATGATGAACAAGCCGATTCGGCAGAGGGCATGATTTTTACATAAAAGCGGTCTTTCCAGAAAAAGAGAGCATTGGAGGTGACATACCCTTCCACGCCGATGTTCAGGAAGCGCGCTTCCGTGTCATGTTCGTTGGCGTAGATGCCGAAAGCGCCCAGACTGTCGGTCATGTCGTAGATATCCACTACAATGGAGAGGCTGTCGGGAATATGTTTAACGGTGAATGTCGCCATATCCCAGAAGCCGTAATCAAGGTAAGGCGGCGCTCCGCCGTCTATGTAGTTCCAGAGATTCTGGGGGCCGTAGTAGACGGGGGCGCGGGTAATAGAAAAGCCGGGAATATCTTTCTCCGATGGGATTAAAGGTGTAACACTATGGCTTGTATCACCGGAAACGGATGGGGAAAATAACGCTAAAAAGAGAAGGATGAAGGATGAAGGTACAAAGTCCAAAGCCCAAAGTCCAAAGCCCAAAGTAAAAGCTCTTCTCCGGGATTCTGGATTCTGACTTCTGAATTCTTTTTTCATTCTTTCCTCATCCCATCGCCGAGGTATCTTCTGTAACCTCGCGGAAGTTTCCCATGCCGGCCACAACCGAGCTGACATTCTTATTCCTGAGAATCCATTTCAGAGCCGACCGGTAGGTTTCTTTCGGTTCACCCTCTTCTTTTCTCGGCCCGCCGGAACAGGTCTTCATGACCAGGATGCCCATACCGGCAGCCACTGCATCGGCTATTTCTTTCTCCTTGGCTTCCTGGTTCCACTCGCTGTAGATACCATAAATGGAATGGGTGAAATGTCCGGCATGGTTGTAAGGGATCATGGCCACATCGTAGAATTTCGTTTTGACCCCGGCCCTCAGGATCTGATCGGCGCTTCCGGCATGGGATGAGAATCCGCAAAACCGTATCTTGCCGCTCTTTTTAGCCTTGGAGAACACTTCCATGAGGATCGTGTCATTCACAAATTCCTCCGATGTGGCGCCACGGACGAGCATAATATCGATAAAATCGGTTCGGAGCGCTTTCAGGCTGTCATCGATGGATTTCACCATGGCCTCCCGGTCGCCCATGAGCTTCTGATCTATTTTGGACTGGATCACCATGTTTTTCCGAATATCCTTTATCACCGACCCGATTATTTCCTCGTTCTTTCCTTCCGAGTACATCCGCCCGGTATCGAAAAAATTCAATCCCATGTCGAGGCATTTTTTTATCACCGAAGGCTCATTCGTCCGGGCCGCGCCGATGCCGACAGCCGATATTTTCAGGCCGGTCTTTCCGAGTGTGCGGAATTCCACATTCGTTTTGGGCGCCTGGGTTTCCCCTGAGTCGGGCGCTGCCAAACCAGTAAGACCGATGCCGATGATTCCTTCCGTGGTGCGGGTGAAAAATTCCTTACGGTTCATCTTTTTCTCTTCTTTATTTTCCATACAATATCTCCGGAATCAAAGACAAAATTTAGACATGATTAACAAGATTAACAGGATAAACTCTTTGATTTAGAACTTATCAGTATTTAAGGATTTTCACATTGCCATGGCGATGCTCACGACTGCGTCGTCAGTCGCCCCGAAACATCAGGTATCGGATCGGCGTATAGAGACCGGACGGTATGCGCGCCCATCCGGTGATCCCCTGCGGTGTAAGAACGAGATAGTCATCGCCGTCGTTGACCAGCACGGTGATTGACGTTCCGGCATCGAGTTCGGCAACAGCCCCGGTACCGCCGCGATCATGCGTCAGCGTGATCTTTTTGGTCGTCACCGTTTCCATCCCGACATACTGCATCGGCTGGGGAATTTCAACAAGTCCCCTGTCCCTGATGGTGTATTTCCGCCGGATATCGAACATCGAATTGACATGCCCAGACGTGTATATGCAACCATCGCCGGGAATGTAGATGTCGGTGCACCAAGAGGTCCGCCCGCGGAAACCGAGGCTGTCTCCGGCAACATCGAATATGAGGAAATACGGATCGGCGCTCAATCCCGGGGAAAAAACGATGGTATACCGTTTAGTGGTATCTGGAGTCAATGACGTAATCAGTACACGCTCACTATGCCCCATAGCCTCGATAGCTCCGGGATGTTCTGCTGCCGAAAAATACTTTCCATCTTCGCGATAAACACCATCCAGCACTATAGATTGCACTTTGGCAAGGGAGGGATTGTAATGAACGTGAACCCCTTCGGGATGATAGCTGCCCTTCACTGCAACGGTTTCCAGCGCTTCGAATGCCGGCGGCACGCGGTGCGTGTCGGCAACAATACGCTTGCCCAACTCGTCCATGTTCCTTCCGACATCATCTTGCGCCCACGCTTGAAAAGGAAGGAGCATAACGACAACCGCGAGAATCATGTTATTGCTATTCCGTTTCATGGCGTTCAGTCCTCCTTTGATCCGACATTCCCCATATCATAATCATGGGCATTCGAAATTCTTCTCAAACTTATTGATAAACGAATATTACTTTCAATAAATTCATTAGCAAGTATATTTTTTTATCTTGATCGATGAATTATGCCACGTACATGCTTGTTTAACCATGCACCGATAAGTCAAAGGTTTCAATAAAAATTATTGAAGCAAGTATCTTTTCTTTGCGAACTTTGCGAGAAATATTCCTTTCATTCCGGATTCTGGATTCTGACTCCTGAATTCAGTCTTTTCAAATCCCTTATTCATAAAGGAAAAGGAGTTAGCTTGCCGTTGTTTTTGATCATTCTCTCCAGGCTCAACAGATTCAGCATAAGGCACCGCGGCTGGTGGAAATTGCACTTGCGGAAGGGGCTGATGCCTTCCCTGACGAGATTCTCGCCGTACCGGTCGACAGCCTGGCGCCATACTCCGATGCCGGTGCTGGCGATTGTCCGAAGGGTGAATTCACGGGTCCGCTCGTACCATTCCTTGGCCCAGATGTCACCAGTATATTCCAAAACGGTCAGGCAGGCAATCAGAATTTCGCACTCCGCCCACATGGTTTTAACATCGTAGCTCGGTCCTAAACGATGCCCGGGGATATCGAGTACATAAAAATTTTCATCCCCGCACCCGCCGTATACATAATCCCAGGCCATTTCCAGGAACCGGCGGACCCGGCTCTTGCAGATATAAAAAATGGTTCCGTTACGCACCAGGAGGGAGCTGTGCATGATCATCCATAAAGTCTCGATGCAGTGCCCCACATACATGTATCCCTCGTAGCCGGGTATCCGGGTATAATCATGCAGAAGCCATTCATTGGTGACTCCGAAATCCGGATTCCAGAACTTGTTCAGAACCAGACCCATGTGCTGTGTGAGAATTTTTTCCAGTTGGGCGTCCGGGTGGTGGCTGAGAAGGTTGGCGAGCATGTCGATGATTACCATGGAATGCCCCTGGTCGCGCGCTCCCCGTTTGGGAAACACATCGGAGCTGATGGCGTTTCCCCATACCACAGCGCCGGCATATCCGGGGTCATCGTAAGCCTTGACAGATGCATGGAGAGATTCCAGCGCAAGCTCCAGGTCTTCCGGATTACCGGCGGCTTTGTATAATTCCGCCAGACCGTGGGCGGCAAACATCCATCCGTAGATGTTTTCGCTCACCCCTTCCTTTATCCGGCCGTCACGGTACACCCGCTCGTACCATTTCCCCTGCCCCGCCCGCATATACTTTACCAGGAAATTCCTGGTCTTGCGTGCAATTTCCAAAAAACGCTCATCATGCCCGAAATTGTTATACAGGAAGGAGTACACCCAGACCGCCCGTCCCTGGTACCAGATATATTTCTCATCATCGCACACTGTCCCGTCATCGTTGAGCAGGCACATGAATCCGCCCAGTTCGCGGTCATAGGCGCCCTTGTCCCAGAAAGGCAGGAACTGTTTAAACAGGCGGTCACGGTAATCATCACGGAGTTCCTCGAGGGTCAACCCCGCGATAAATTCGGGAAGCGATTTGAAAGCGGCGGGTTTCAATTCCCCTTTCGGGACCACGGGGACAGCGCCCGCACCCAGGGCGCCGCCGAGACCCGCAGCCAGCGAGGTTCCGATAAAATGTCGTCGTTTCATATTTACCCCATCTTCCTATCGGTTATGAGCGGTTAATGTCTTGTAAAAAAAGTCGTTGTAAAAGAAAAATCCCCCCTCCACCTTCGCGGCGACCCCCTTGATAAGGGGTAAAAAGATTTCCCGCTCACAAAGTTCCCCCCTTAACAAGGGGGGATGCCGATAGGCAGGGGGGATTATAATATGCCGAAAGAGTTCTCTGTCTTTGGGAAATAAAAGTAGGGCATCGGCATCTGTATATAATCAAATCTACCATCAATTAAAATACAGTTTCCGGTAAAAGCAATGTGTTTCATGATGTCGACGCCGCATTTCCGGTCATTTTTTCAGCCGGTTAAACCTTTTTCAAGCCTGAATTGTCGAATAGTTAGAATTTTTCAAGGGATAAACGATAAACAACTTCACCAAAAAGGGGAAAAATGAAAAAGTTAACCCTTGTATTCAGTTTCATGCTGTCAGTGACGCTCTGCACTCTGTTCCATTCGAACGCCTACAGCCAGCCTCCGGCCGGAGGACAGGGCCAGAGAGCCCCTATATCCATCGACCAGCAGATAGATCAGCTCGACAAAGCGGTCTCCCTCACCCCGGACCAGAAGAAAAAAATACGGGCCATTTATGAGGAAAACGAGAAAAATCGGACTCAGCCGCCCGCACAGTCCTCGGGCGACAGGCCGAATGCACGGCGCGACCGGTTGAACCAGTCACAGCAGATGGGGGGCCGGGGGCAGGCGCTGAACCAGGAGATAGAAAAAGTCCTCACCCCTGCCCAGGTGAAAAAACTCGCCGCATTCAGAAACCAGTCCGGCATTGACAGACGGATTGAGCAGTTGAGCAGCCTGAAACTGACCGATGATCAGAAGAAAAAGCTACGCACCGTCTTCGAAAATCAAAATGCAAGAATGCAGAAAACGCGAGAGCAGAGGCAGAGCCAGGGTCAGGATCAGAGCCAGGATCAACAGGCCATGATGGAAACATTCCGCAAGATGCAGGAAGAGAACAACAATGAAATAAAGAAGGTTCTGACCGCAGCGCAGGCCAAGCAATATGATGACATGCAGCAGCAGATGATGAACAGGAGAGGCCAGGGCGGAGGACAGGGAAGAGGTGGCAGGGGTCAGCAAAACTAAATGGGCAGGCCGGACACGCCTTCATAGGGAACGTGGCATGAATATAAGCATCAAGAACCTGAGTAAAGTGTACAAACAGGGAACCAAAGCGCTGAAAGATGTGAATCTGGAGATCGGAAACGGAATGTTCGGTCTTCTGGGGCCGAACGGCGCAGGAAAAACCACACTGATGCGTATCCTGGTCACCTTGATGGAGCCTACAGACGGGATGGTAACCTTCAACGGTCTTGACCTTAAAAAAGATCGCGGAACAATTCGCTCCATGCTCGGATATCTTCCGCAGGAGTTTCGCATGTTTTCACGTTTGAAGGCTTGGGAGTTTCTCGACTACTCGGCGCAGCTCGCCGGAATTTCCCGTAACGGCAACCGTCGTGAGGTGGTAAGCAAAATGCTCGAATCGGTGGGACTTTATGAGGCGAGAGACCGTCAGGCCAACAAGCTCTCCGGCGGAATGAAACGGCGTCTCGGCATTGCGCAGGCGCTGATCGGCAATCCGAAGGTGCTGGTGGTGGATGAGCCCACAATCGGGCTGGACCCCGAAGAGCGTATACGGTTCCGCAACCTGCTTGCCGACATGAGCCGTGAGGAAAAAATCATTATTCTTTCCACCCATATCGTTGGGGATATTTCCAGCACCTGCGAGCATATGGCCATGCTCGACGAGGGGGAATTGGTTTACCACGGCGCTCCCGAGAAACTCCTGGAGGAGGCGAGGGGGCATGTCTGGCTGATCGATGCTGTAGATGCCGATGTTGAAAAAATCAAGAAGAAGTACTCGGTCATTGCGTCGGTTCCATCCAGGCACGGTCTTGAAGTCCAGGTGGTAGGTGATCATCTGGAAGGTTTTACCGGCAGAGAAATCGAACCGAATCTTGAACACGCCTATGTGTATTTTTTGGAAAAGAGAGCCTCTGAGGCTGCTGAATATGCTCTTTTGGAAGAGGATTGGACCTCATGATATCGATAAAAAAAATCTTAACGGTGGCCGTATTTGAGGCCAAAACGCTCTTCCGGAGCTGGTTCTTCAGGATATTCTCCGTGCTTGCCCTGTTCATCCTCGTTATCATGGATATAGCTCTTTTCGCCCTTCCCCAAAGCTCCTGGATGAACCGTGGGCTGGAAGCTTCCATACCCTATATGAACCTGGTGCTTTTGAATGTGGTGCAGGCCATCATTGCAGTATTCATGGCATCGGAATTCCTCAAATACGATTACAAGCTGGATACCACAGAAGCCATATATGCCCGCTCGATGACCAACGCCGATTATGTTCTCGGTAAAACGTTCGGCGTGCTTATGGTATTCATAGTTTTGAATATTCTCGTCCTCCTGATTTCATTTATTTTCAATTTTTTCTTTACTGAAATTCCGGTGCTGCCGGCTGTTTATCTCTATTATCCGCTGTTGATAAGCCTTCCGACCCTTATTTTCATTTTCGGGCTTTCGTTTGTGTTCATGGTTACCATACGCAACCAGGCGGTAACCTTCATCATCATCCTGGGATATATAGCCAGCACCCTCTTTTTCCTGAGCGGCAGATTCCATCATATATTCGATTACATGTCCAATACTGTTCCGCTCATGTATTCGGGTATAGTCGGTTTCGGAGACATTTCCACCATCCTTATCCACCGTGGAATTTATCTCAGTCTTGGGATAGGATTCATCTTCGCCTCCGTGGTTCTCATGAAAAGGCTTTCCCAATCAAGAGCCATGACGCAAGTGTCTTTGGTCTCCTCCATCCTGTTCATCTGCTGTGGATTCTACCTCGGATACATTTATATCCAGCGGCTTTCGGATGGAGTTAAGCTGCGGGAGAATATGCGGGCGCTTAACAGCCGGATAATTAAAAACCCCTCCATATCCATGTCCGCCTGTGCGCTCTCTCTTGCCCACCTGGGAAAAGAGATCGAAGCAAATGCGGCTCTCACTTTCATTAATAAAACCGAGGGACCGATCTCAGAATACCAGTTCAGCCTCAATCCGGACTTAAAAGTCCTGAGCGTAAACCGTGGGGGACAAGACCTGCAGTATGATCGGACCTTACACATTATAACCATAAAGCCCGCTTCCCCTCTGGCACCGGGCGCTCTCGATTCGCTGACCATATCCTATCGCGGGAAAATCAACGAGGATGCGGCCTATTCTGAGATCGATGAAAATACCCGTGAGGCAGGCTATCGATTCTGGGTTTATAATATTGACAAACGATATGGATTTTTCACTCCGAGCTATGTTCTCCTCACTGCGGAGAATCTCTGGTATCCGGTGGCCGGTGTTCCGTATGGATCCGGCTATCCTATACTGAAAGGCAAGGACTTTGTAAAATTTACGCTCCGTGTAAAAACGGTTCCCGGTCTGACTGTTATCTCCCAGGGCAAAGAATCCAAACCCGCTCCGGGAGTGTTCGAGTTCAAACCAGAGGCTGCCCTTTCCCAGATTTCCCTGGTAATAGGGAACTACGAAAAACGCTCCGTTACCGCGCAGGGAATAGAGTACAATCTCTATATTGCGCCCGGACATGATTATTTTTCGCAGTATTTCAAGGCGCTCAAGACCAAGCTGCCGGAGCTGATCGACGCCAATATGACCGATTTCGAGCGGAAACTGGATATCAGCTATCCTTTTGCCCGTCTCTCCCTTGTTGAGGTACCCATCCAGTTCTATGCCTACCCCCGCATCTGGAGCACTGCTCAGGAAACAGTGCAGCCGGAGCAGGTGTTTATCCCCGAAAAAGGGGTTACCCTCCGCGCCGCCGATTTTAAGCGCTCATCCTATTTTATGAAACAAGGCGGTGGTAGAGGTGGCGGTGGCGGTGGCGGCATGGGTGGCGGTGGAGGCGGCGGCGGTAGAGGCGGCGGCAGCGGACAGACCATGACCGACGAGGAAAACCAGAGCAACCTGTTCAACAGGTTTATCCAGACGACTTTTGCAGGGAGCGGTCCGGATAACCGGATGATGCGGCAGGTAATCTCCCAGTTCACTTCCGGGAGGAACCTAGATCTACAGCGTATGGCGTTTTCCGCCGGGATGGGTCTGGTCAATGCCCCGGATTACGGCCTGTTTCCCGAGTTTTACTCTTATGCGAACCATTTTCATTCCGAAGAGTGGCCGATACTGAACATGGCCAT
The DNA here is from genome assembly GCA_030692375.1 of Candidatus Latescibacter sp. Taxonomy (NCBI): domain Bacteria; kingdom Pseudomonadati; phylum Candidatus Latescibacterota; class Candidatus Latescibacteria (ex Chuvochina et al. 2023); order Candidatus Latescibacterales; family Candidatus Latescibacteraceae; genus Candidatus Latescibacter; species Candidatus Latescibacter sp. The sequence goes on from JAUYCD010000017.1 coordinate 24,991, forward strand.
TGAAAACTACTTTAAAGCACGCACTTCTCAAAGTTCTTCCGGCTTCCGATCATTCATGGGAGGAGCAAGCACAGATGATAATGCGAACACTGCCCTGCAGAAACAGAACCTGAAGGAGATTCTCGCCGACCCCACGAAGAAGGATATCGTGCAGGATGTTCTGAGCAGCAAGAGCAGCTACCTCTTTTCACTCCTTGAAAGCCGGGCGGGAAAAGAAGGATTCAATGCTTTCCTCTCTGATTTTCTCTACAAGAACCAGTTTCGTGACGCCGAAACCGAAGAATTGCTTAAGGCCCTGGATGAGAAATTCAAATTTGAGCTGAAACCCTACCTGGATGCCTGGTACAACCAAAAAGGACTGCCTGCTTTTATCGTCGGAGAGATGAAATGCTATGAGGTAATTGAAAGCAGCATGACCCGTTACCAGGTTATCTTCTCCGTATCCAATCCGGAGCCGGCGGAGGGGCTCATGTCGGTCTCTTTCATGGTGGGCGGCCAGCGCGGCGACCGTCAGCAGATGATGGGAATCGGAGGGGGCGCCAGCAGCAACCCTACATCCTTTATCGATTTGAAGGGGAAAGAAACCAAGGAAATCGGAATTCTCCTTGATTCCGCTCCACGGATGGCGACGATAAAAACGTTTATCTCCCAGAATCTTCCCTCTTCGTTCAGTCGGAATTTCGGCAAACCGGAAAAAAATCCGAATATTATTCCTTACGAGGGAGCAAAGATTCTCGATAAACCGCTGAGTTTTGCCGAGACGGGAGAAATAATCGTTGATGATGAAGATCCCGGTTTTCAGACAGTTTCCCTGGAAAAAGAATCGTTTCTCAAACGGCTGCTCGTGCGGAATAAAGATGACGAAAAGGGATATGCACCCATGCGGTTCTTCAGACCGCCGCTGAACTGGCGGCACACCGTACAGGGAGAATATTACGGCTTATATAAACACACTGCTTACTATATAAAATCCGGAGACGGCAAAAAGAAGGCAATCTGGAAAACTCAGATACCGGAAACCGGAAACTACAGCGTTTACATGTACAACTCTCCGTCCCGAGGCGGAATGATGCAGAGAGGAGGAGGACGGGTGGTGGTGGTGGGAGGTGGCGGCGGCGGAAGGCAGCAACAGCAGCAGAAACCTTCGGATACTACAGAGTATCATTATTTCGTTCATCATGACGACGGAGTTGATGAAATTGAGTTTGAAGGCTCCCAATCCCCCGAGGGCTGGAACCTGCTCGGCACATTCCATATTACAGCCGGTCAGACCGAAGTGGAACTGACCAATAAATCAAAAGGTCCGGTTGTGGTTGCAGATGCAGTGAAATGGGTGAAACAGGGTGGGTAATACAGAATTTCGATCACCGATATTAACCATAAATCAAACCAGGAACATATGATGGAACGGAAGACCATGTACAAAATTTTATCCGTGAAAGCAGCGATGGGGCTGGTATTTCTTTTATGCTGGCCGGGATTTGCGACCGCGCAGCAGGTATTGACGCTTGAAAAAGCCACTGATATTGCCATGTCCAAAAGCCCCACGATTCAACATTCCAAGATGAGTCTGGAGAGAAGCGAAGAATCGTTGAACATCCAGAAACTGGCTTTGAAATCCCAATTCAGCTTGAGGATCAACCCTTACGGCCAGACCAACGACCGCTCGTTCGATTCGAGAGATGCGGCCTATTACACGAACTGGAATAAATCGTCTTCCGGCTCCTTCAACATTACCCAGCCTCTGAAATGGACAGACGGCACCTTCACGATAAACGACCAGTTGGGCTATCAAAAGGCATACAGCGACAGAAGTAATTTAACAACAAGTTATTACAATAATTCCGTCTCTTTCAGCCTCTCACAGCCGCTTTTTACCTATAACCGCACCCTTTTGAGCCTTAAGCAACTGGAGCTGAATCTGGAAAACACAAAGCTCGGTTTTGCCTTACAGATGCTTTCACTGGAACAGAATATTGCCACAAACTTCTATAATCTCTACGAAAGTAAAGCGAGCCTGGATATCGCTGTCGATGAGCTCAAGAACCAGCAAATGAGCTACGAGATCATCAAGGGCAAGGTGGATGCCGGTCTTTCGGCCAATGAGGAGCTCTACCAGGCGGAATTGAATATGTTATCGAGTACAGCTTCCCTGGAAAACCGTAAGGTATCTCTTTTAAACTCCTATGAAACATTCAAAAGACTCATCGGGCTTTCCCTCACCGATTCTATTACAGTTGAAGCAAATATTACATTTCAACAGGTGGATGTGAACCTTCAGAAAGCAATCGACAACGCCCTGAAAAACCGTATGGAACTCCGTCAGCGCGCTATCAGCCTCTCGAACCTCCAGGATGATCTGATACGCACCGCCGCTCAGAACGAGTTCAAGGGGAGCATGAACCTTTCCCTTGGCGTCAAAGGGATCGATAGTGATTTAACTGATATATATAAAACACCTACGAATACTGTGGTAGCCGGCATTTCGTTCGATATACCCATCTGGGACTGGGGACAACAAAAGTCGAGGATGAATGTGTCAAAGATCGCCATCAAGGATGCACAACTGTCCGCCGAGGAAGAAAAGACCAATATGGTCATCGCCATCACGCAGGCATACCGCAACATGGGCAACCTGGTCAGCCAGATCGAGATTGCCCGTCAGAACCTCCAGTTAGCCCAGCGCACGTATGACATCAACCTGGAGCGTTACAAATACGGAGATCTTACCAGCATGGACCTGAATCTTTACCAGAGCCAGCTCTCCCAGAAAAGGACAAGCTTAACTGCTTCTCAAATTGATTACAAGCAGGCCCTGCTCAACCTGAAGATTATCACCCTCTGGGATTTCGAAAAGAACCAGCCAGTGGTGCCCATGCAGACGCTCGAAAAGTAAGGAAAGTTAAAAATAGATGCCGAAACAAGTTCGGCATGACGTCATCCTGAACTTGTTGCCGTATCTATTCAATAAGATGAACCGGAAAAAAGTGTTACAATGCTTACAGTTTTGTCAATAACCTCACCCGGCCTTCGGCCACCCTCTCCTAATTAGGAGAGGATAATGACAAGTCGCGTAATGAGTTACCTCCTCTCCTGACTAGGAGAGGGGGACAAGGGGTGAGGTTTAAAACACCAGAAAATAATGTAAAAATTACTTTTTGCCGGATCTTTTCAATAAAAATACGCAAAGAAATAAATCATACATCATTCATATTTCAGAAGGAGCGCAGAGTGAGAGCGGAATTAATTCTGGTGATCATCGTTGCCTTTCCCCTGGCATGCAGCCAACCGCAAAGCCAGGCAGATCTTGACATCACCGCTCCGGTGAGTGTGGAAGAGATCAAGTACAAACCAATTGAGGAATTCATCACCACCACAGGGACTGTCAATGCCACAAAATTGTACGATTTGAAGACGGAGCAGGCGGGGTATTTCCGTCTGGCGATCAATCCCGGCACCTCAAGACCTTATATTATCGGTGATCAGGTAAAAAAGGATTCAGTACTCGTTTACCTCGATAATCCCGAAGTGGAAAACAGTATCAAAATCGATTCGCAGAAGATTGGCCTTGATCTGGCCCTGCGGGAGTATGAAAAGCAGCAGTCCCTCTTTGAAAAGGGGGGAGTGACCCAGCGTGAGCTCATAACTGCCCAGCGCTCAGCTATGGATGCCAAGTACGGCTATGAAAACTCCCTCATTCAGCTCTCCAGAATGAAGGTCCATTTTCCGTTCGACGGAGTAATAGTTGACCTGACCTATTACACTCCTGGCATCAAGGTTTCATCGGGCGCAGCGATTGCCTCCATCATGAATTACAGCAAGCTTAACATGGATATCAGCCTTTCCGCCAAGGAACTGGGCATAATAAAGAAAAACCAGCCGGGGCGGATAACCAATTATACCATTCCCGATAAAATTCTAACCGGGAGAATCACCCAGGTTTCTCCGGCTCTCGATCCCACCACCCGGACATTCAAGGCGTCATTGGATATTGACAATCCCAGCCTGATCCTGAAACCCGGCATGTTTGTCAAAGTGGACATCATTGTGGCTCACAAGGACAGCGCCATTGTGCTCAACAAGGATATAATCATGACCAGGCGGCAGAACAAGAGTGTGTTCGTGGTTGACAGGGGCCTTGCTGTGGAGCGCCCCATTACCATCGGCCTGCAGAATCCTACTAAGGTGGAGGTGGTAAGCGGGCTGAAGGTGGATGACCGCCTGGTGGTCAAGGGTTTTGAAACCCTGAGAGACCGCGCAAAGGTAAAGATAGTGAAATAGATTGCGTTTCTTTTCAACATAGATGCCAAAACGGTTTCATCGTTCCCGCGAAGCGGCAACAAGTTCGGCATGACACATGTCAACATAGATGCCGAAACAAGTTCGGCATGACACATGTCATCCTGAGCTCGTTTCAGTATCTAAACACTCATCTCATCATTACCTAGAAGAAGATGTAAACCATGAAAAAATTAGCCCAGTTTGCAGTTGATTATCCGATTACCATTACCATGGCTATCCTGGCACTCTCCCTGCTTGGGTACATCTCGTTCAGTAAGCTGGGCATGGACATTTTCCCGGACCTGAACAACCCCAGGATTTTTGTGGAATTGAAATCGGGCGAGCGCCCCCCTGAAGAGATGGAACGTCAGTTTGTCCAGTCGATTGAATCGCAGGCCATTCGGCAGAAAGGTGTTGTCCAGGTATCCTCGGTATCACGGGTAGGTTCGGCTCAGGTTACCGTGGAATACTCCTGGAATTCCAACATGGATGAGTCGTTCCTGGACCTCCAGAAGACCCTGAAAAATTTATCCGCGAACCAGCAGATCGATGAACTGAATATTACCCAGCATGACCCGAACGCTTCGCCTATCATTCTTCTCGGTTTTTATCACCCCGAGATCACTGATATGGACGAGCTGCGGAGGGTGGCGGAAAATTTTATTCAGAACGAGCTGGTTCGTCAGCAGGGTATTGCAGAAGTCAAACTTTTGGGGAAAGAGGAAAAGGAGGTAATTATTGAAACGGATGATTACCTCATGAAAGCATACGGACTTACTCCCAGCACCATAGCATCGAGAATTACGAACAATAATCGAAACGTGTCCGGCGGTTCCATAACCGAATCGGGGAGAAAGTATGTCATCAAGGGTGTGAGCGAGCTCGATTCGATCGATGACATCGGTCGTATCATTGTCGCTGAAAAGCAGCAGACTGCGGATACATCCGCTCAGGGATCGTCTGGCGCAGGTTCGGCGACTGTATCTGTTCCGGTCTTCCTGAAGGATGTTGCCACCATCAAGTTCCAGAACAAGAAGCCTGACAACATCGTCCGGGTGAACGGTGTCCGCTGCATGGGCATCGCCGTCTACAAGGAAACGAAGTATAACACTATCAAAGCTGTTACCGAATTTCAACACGCCCTTGTGGACTTGCGGAAAGCCCTGCCCGGTTATCAACTGACAATAATCCAGAACCAGGGTGATTTTGTTACCCAGGCGGTCAACGAGGTGCAGTCGGCGGCACTGGTAGGCATTCTGCTCTCGGTGCTGGTGCTTTTTATTTTCCTCAGGAGATTCGGCACCACCGCCATCATCAGTTTGGCCATCCCCATTTCCATAATCGCCACGTTCAATCTGATGTATTTCGATAACCTGACCATGAACATCATGACCCTCGGCGGTCTGGCGCTCGGGGCGGGCATGCTGGTGGACAACGCCATAATCGTGATGGAGAATATCTTCCGCAACATGGAAAACGGGATGCCGATCAAGGAGGCGGCGGTTGTCGGCACAGCCCAGGTGGGCGGCGCCATCAATGCCTCCACCATCACCACCGTTGTGGTTTTCCTCCCCATCGTGTATCTCCATGGGTCCGCGGGCGAACTGTTCAAGGACCAGGCGTTGACTGTATCGTTTTCACTTCTCTGTTCGCTGGCAGTGGCTATATTTGTGGTTCCCATGCTCGCCGCCCAATTTCTCAAAAGTGTGCCGCCAGGGACTAAACTGACCTCCATCCGGTTCCTGAGATACCGTAATTTCCTCTCGCATCTTTTAGACCATCGGTGGCTGGTGATCGGGGTAACCTCAGCAATAGTTGCCGCTTCGTTCAGCCTCATCCCGGTCATCGGGAGTGAATTCATGCCCAAGCCTGAAGCGCGTGATTTTTCCATAGACATCAAGCTCCCCGAAGGAACCGAGATCAACCGTACCGCCGACGCGGTCGAGACAATCGAAAGCGTCGTCCGCCAGACTCTCGGAGACAATATCGTGTCCATGTTCAGCGTAGCAGGCCCTTCGGAGGAAATCGGCACAAGCTCCACTTCGGTTTTTCAGGATGAAAATACCGCCACTCTCAAGTTCAGTATCAAAAAAGAGTCGAAATTGCGCACTGAATATGTGGTGTCGCAACTGACCACGGAATTAAAAAAGCTGCCCGATGTGGAAGTAAAAGTGGCGCATGAGCAGACCGCTCTCGATGTGACTCTGGGGACGGAGTCTGCGCCAATGGCAATTGAAATACAGGGGGATGACCTCGATATCATTCAGAACCTTACCGAACAGGCGAAAGAGAAAGTCTCGGCAATCCCTGACCTCTTTAATATTACGACCAGCTTCGACGAAGGCCGGCCGGAGATCGACTTGAAGATAGACCGGGTACGGGCCGGGGTGTTGAATGTTGGTATAGACAACCTCACCGCACGGCTAAAAGAGCGTCTCGCCGGAACCACGGCGGGCCAGTGGGAAAACGGAGGCGAGCTGCGTGATATCACGATCGAACTCCCCAAGGTCGGGATAAACGATCTTGAGGGCATCGTGATCAAGAACGGAAACCAGGATGTGTCGGTAAATGAGGTTGCCCGAGTCATAATCGGCCAGGCGCCAAAGGAAATCAACCGTAAGAACCAGGTGCGAATAGGGATGGTGACCGCACATTTGAAAAATGTCCGGCCTCTCAATCAGGTAGTGGCGGATATCCGCACCAAAATGAGCGGGATCAGCTTTCCTCAGGATTATAAATATGCAGTAACCGGCGAGGAACAGATGCGGCGTGATGCATTCCAGAACCTGAAATTTGCTTTCCTCTTGTCCCTGGTACTCATGTACATGGTGCTGGCCGCGCAGTTTGAATCATTGATTCACCCATTCACCATTCTTTTCTCCATTCCTACAGCGGTGGTCGGAACGATACTTGCCTTTTTCCTTTTGGGGAAATCCTTTAACATCATGGCTTACATAGGACTGATCATGCTGGTGGGTATTGCGGTGAATGATTCCATTATTTTGGTGGATTGCATCAACCAGGTTCGAAAAGAAGGCGCTTCTCTCCGTGAGGCAATCCTGGAAGCCGGCATGCGCCGTATCCGGCCTATCATCATGACCAGTCTCACCGCAATCCTCGGCATGCTGCCACTCTGCATCGACATCGGCGAGGGCGCCGCTCTGCGCTCGCCTTTGGCGATTGCCGTGGTAGGCGGGCTGTTCACCTCCACGATACTTACTCTTATTGTGATACCTTGTGTATACTATGTGCTTGACAGTTTAACGGTGAGAAATAAAACATGAACGTAATTCAATGGATCATAAACCGCAAGGTTTTTGTCAGTATGTTTTTCATCGGAATAACCATGCTGGGTTATTTTTCCTACCGCCAGCTGCCGTTGGAGATCATACCTGCTTCAGAACTCCCCTACCTGATCATCTCTGTATCGGGCAGGACCGAAATGGATCCCGACTATATCGAGAAACAGGCGGTGATTCCTAAGGAAGGCGCTGCGAGCACTCTGTCAGGCATCAACTATATTGAAACCACAATCAGTCTGAACAGCGCGCGGATAACTGTATCGTATAACGCCGATGTAAAAATCAAGTATGCGTATTTGAAGCTGGAGGAATCGGTAGCGGCTCTGAAAACAGCCCTTGCAGGTGAATTCACTATCAATGTACAAAAGGTAGATACGCAAAGCATGTCCAATACTTTCATGGGTCTTCAGGTCCGCGGAGGAGGCGGCAAGGAACGGCTCCGCGCCGTCATCGACCAGAAGATTCAGAAGGAGCTGGAAGCGATCAACGGCATTGCCCTGGTAAATATCTCCGGCGGAAGCCTGAAATCGGTTCAGATCACCCTCAATGAGCAGGCCTGCAAAGCCTACAATGTGACATCCGGGAGAATCCGTCAGGCCATCACGCAGAACAGCCAGAGTAAAACCTACCTGGGCTATGCCTATACCCATGATAAAAAATACGTGGTTAACCTGGTTACCGACTATACGGATGTTAGCGATCTGGAAAACATCGTGGTGAACACGAACGGCCCCATCCTTCTGAAAGATGTGGCGGATGTTACCTTCGGGGCACAGGAAGAGACTTCCATCAGCCGGGTCAACGGCAAGGATTCAATCACCATCCAGCTCGTCCGTGATTCCCAGGCGAACCTGATCGATCTGTCTCACACTACCCGCGGGATTATCAACCGTCTCAACACCCAGCTTGCTCCGCAGGATGTGCAGATCGTCGTTCAGACCGACTCCGCCGATGAAATGGAAAAGAATCTCAATCTCATCATCGAGCTGGCTCTTGTTGGCGGAATGATGGCCATTGTCATCCTCTGGTTGTTTCTCCGGAACTTTAAGCTGGTGGCTATCATCGCCCTGGCTATTCCCATATCCATTTTCACCGCCTTCAATTTCTTCTATGCCTTCGGGATAACCATCAACAGCCTGACCCTGGTAGGAATCGCACTGGCAGTGGGAATGCTTCTCGACAACGGGGTGGTCGTGCTGGAGAATATCATGCGTCTCCTTGCCGCGCACCGTGACCGAACCACCGCGGTGCTTCAGGGAACAACGGAGGTATGGCGCGCTATTGTTGCGTCGACGTTCACCACCATCGTGGTATTCATGCCCTTTATTTTTTCTTCCGATGCAGCGATCAGACTGATTGGAAAGCAAACGGGAGTGTCGATTGTTTCAACGCTTCTCGTTTCACTCCTCGTGGCGATTTTCCTAATCCCGGCGATCACTCATTTTACCCTCCAGCGGGAGAAGGATACCCAAAAGCTGATTTTCAACAAGGTCTCCCATAAGAACCGTCTCGTCCAGATATATAAACTCCTCCTGAAATCCGCCATGCGTTTTCCGGCGAGAACCATTTTCGGGGCGGTTACCGTTTTTCTCCTGAGCGTGCTCATCTGCTTCACCCTGAGCCTGAATGTATCCCGTGAGGTTGAGCTGAAGCAGTTCACCCTGTACCTCACCGCACCGAAAGGCTCAACCCTCGTTATGACCGACCAGTTGACCCAGAATCTGGAAACAAGGCTTGTGGATATCGAAGAGATACAGGACCGCATCGCCAATGTGGTCGAGGAAGAATCGACGATCTCGGTCATATTGAAAGACAATTACTCGAAAATCAAAAAACGTTCCATAGTCGATATCAAGGCTGATATCCAGAACCGGATCAATCAGTTCCCCGCATCGGAGGTAAGTCTCTCCGAGCCTCAGGCAAGCAGCCGTTACGGCGGGGGAAGTTCTAGGTCCTCCGGACCCTCACTGGAAAAGTATCTTGGAATAGGCACCCCATCTGAAAGAATCCTGGTCAAAGGGAATGATTTTTACATGATGCGGGCGGTCGCCGAGGATATCAGGTACCAGCTCGATAACCTGGATTCGGTGCAGTCGGTGTCGTTCAATGTGGATGACAACCGTCCGGAAGTCCACCTCCATTTTGACCGGGGGCTCATGAGCAAAGAGAACATCACTCCCTCGAATATCGCCAGCGAAGTGGCATCCATGAACAGGCAGGTCAGCTCGTCGATGAAATTCAAGCAGGGAGTGGAAGAATACAACATCGATATCAAGAACGAACCGGAAGACCCTTCGGATCCGACCAAAAAGCCTGCTGATAAAAACGCCGACGACCTTCGGGCGCTCCTTATCCCAACTCAGTCCGGAGCTTTATATACTCTGGATCAGTTGAGCCGGATTGTGTTCGGGCAGGGACGAGCCGGAATCAAGCGGCTGAACCAGGAAAAACAGATACAAATCACATATCGTTTCAACTCCGATGTGAATGAATCCAAACCCTATCTGGAAACTTCCCGGGGCGATGTGGATGAAGTCATCGCCAGCCTTACCCTTCCTCCGGGAGTGGCAGTGGAAGCAGTCCACACCGAGACGGATTTCAGCGAATTTTACTTCCTCATCGGAGCGGCGTTCTTTCTTATCTATATGCTCTTGGCTTCGGTGTTCGAATCGTTCACCGCTCCGGTGGTCATGATGTTCACCATACCGCTGGCGGCAATAGGCGCACTCTGGGCGCTTATCCTCACCAACAACTCGATTCTCAACGCCAACTCCCTGATCGGATTTCTCATTCTCCTGGGGGTGGTGGTCAATAACGGCATTCTGCTGATCGATTACACCCGTATTCTCCGAAGGCGCGGGTTCACCCGCTCACGGGCGATCATGATGGCGGGTCAGGCGCGGGTGCGTCCGATTCTCATCACTGCGATCGTCACCATCATCGGGATGCTCCCCCTGGCTATGGGCAAGGGCGGATATGTAGACCGTATCGGGGCGCCGTTCGCCATCACGGTTATCGGGGGACTCAGCCTGAGCACCCTCTTCACCCTGGTGTTCATCCCGACCGTCTATTCCGGTATGGAAAAGGCCCTGGAATGGCTGAAGAGCCTTCACTGGATGCTGAAAGCCCTGCAGCTTGTGGTTCTCGCTGTTGTTGCCCTCTTCATTTACACCAATGTGGACAGTCTTCTCTGGAAGTTCGCTTACTGGTTTGCCGCAGTTCTTTTGATTCCTTCTACGCTTTATTTCATAACATCCAGCCTTAGGCAGGCCAAAACCGAGTATATCGGCCGCGATGAGTCATTGCACATCAAGCTCCAACGGATGGTCAAGATATACGATGACGACAGCCGGTTTGTGCGGGAATGGAAAAAAGGCGGCCGTATAGAGGCTGCGACCGGCGCAGCAAAGGAGTACCATACCTGGAGAGATTTCAATCATTTCCTCTGGGAAGTGCCGCTCCTGGGATTTGTAATTTACTTTGTCTATTTTTATATACAGTCTCATCTCTGGATTTTCCTTCTTTCCAACATTATATACTTCTACACGCTTTTCCTTTGGGGGATAGTCGGGAAGTACCTGGAAAACCGTGCAAAAGATACGGGAAAAGAATTATTCATGAAAATCCGTTCCGCAGGTCATGATAGCCTGCTCTGGGGACTTCCGGCGGTTTATCTTTGGGTATTCGATCAATTTGGTTTCAAGATCGCGGTGATCTGTTTGATCGCTTTTGTCTGGTATTTTGCACTCGTGATCCACACAACGGCGGAGTGGCTCCATAGGAGCGGGATCAACATCATGCGGCTCAAGGGAAGATTTGCGGGACTCAGACTTTTGTTCTACCGTTTCGTCCGCTTCGTACCCGTTATCGGAGAGAAAAAGAACCCGTTTAACGCCCTGGACGGAGTATCCATAGATATTGAAAATGGTATGTTCGGACTTCTGGGGCCTAACGGCGCCGGAAAAACAACGCTCATGCGGATTGTCTGCGGAATCTTTAATCAAACTATGGGAACCGCCTGGATCAACGGTATAGACTTCCGTGAAAAACGGGAGGAGCTTCAGGGCCTCATCGGCTATCTCCCGCAGGAGTTCGGTACGTATGAAAATATGACCGCCTACGAATTTCTCGATTACCTGGCCATACTGAAGCGCATCTATGACCGTGACACCCGGAAGGAGCATGTTGAATACGCCCTCAAGTCAGTGCACCTTTTCGACAAGAAGGACCAGAAGATCGGCTCATATTCGGGAGGAATGAAACAGCGCATGGGCATTGCATTGACCCTCCTGCATCTGCCGCGCATTCTCGTGGTCGATGAACCGACAGCGGGCCTGGACCCCCGTGAGCGGATACGGTTCCGGAATCTCCTTGTGGAACTGAGCCGTGACCGGATTGTATTATTTTCCACACACATCATCGAAGATATTTCCAGCTCCTGCAACATGGTGGCGGTGCTCAACCGCGGAAAACTCGCCTATCTCGGCAACCCGTTCCAGATGACCGATGCGGTACGGGGGAAAGTATGGCAGTTCCTGGTAGAGCCGGAGGCTTTCCTCGGACTCCGTGAACACCTGCGGATTGTTCACCACATGCGGTTCGAGGATAAGATAAGGGTGCGGTGCCTCGGCGAAACTCCACCCTGTCCGGGCGCTGAGGAAGTACAACCCACCATGGAAGATGCCTATCTGTGGCTTTTGGGTAAGAAGCATATTGATGCCGAAGCAAGTCCGGCATGACGTCAGTAAATTTCATTGTTTAATCGCCGGAGCAATAAAATAACACAACTATCTCATAAGTCTTCTAAGGTATGGTGAAATCTATGAATTATCGAAAACTCATCTTGAATAGCTGGAGTATTCTTTTTGGCATGGTCCGCTATAACATGAAGATCATTTTCGCGAATAAATTCATTTTCTTCCTTATTGCGGCTCTCGGAGTTTTCATCTTCGTGACTGTTATGAACGTCCTTAATACGGACAGGAACATCACGGAAGGAACTGTATTCTGGCTGCTTTTGGTGCCCGGTCTCCTGCTTGTTTTTTATCCGACCGCATTCGGCATACAGAATGATGTGGACACCCGGATGATCGAGATTCTCTTCGGTATTCCCAATTACCGTTACAAGGTGTGGATGGTAAGGCTGCTCATGATTTTTGCGATGGTGTTCACCATTCTCGTTCTTTTGAGTTTCGTAAGCTCTCTGGCACTGGCAAGCATCCCTGTGTTCGGGATGGCTGTACAGGTGATGTTCCCCATCCTGTTTTTCGGAAGCCTGGCGTTCATGTTCTCCACAGTGATAGGCAACGGCAGCGGCACAGCGGTGGTCATGATCATCCTGGGACTGGGCGTCTGGATTGCCCAAAGCGCTATCGGCAGGAGCCAGTGGAATGTTTTCCTCAATCCTTTTGTTGTACCGCAGAATGTCAACGAAATCGTCTGGAACGAGATCACTGCCAATAACCGTGTATACCTGGTTATCGGAACAGCCATGTGTATCTTGATGGGGTTATTGAACCTGCAGAAACGGGAAAAATTTGTGTAAAATCAGCCCCCTATCCCTCGGTCCCTTTCCCCCTGAAGGGGGGAAGGGAAGCCATAGCTCAATAGTCATTACTGCTTCGCAGGCTCGATGAAGCCGTGTCCTGCCAATTATCAAGCGAATCACGGTTCAGACTTTTTTTATTCTTTATTCTTTCATCATCTTTTATCATCAGCATCATACGCATCAGTGGTTCAGACAATCTTTTAACTTTGTCACTCTGTCACTTTCTTTTCCCTTTGTGACTGGCTTTTTACCACCGTTCATACCTCACCAGTTCTGCGAGCGCCTTTCGTTTTTTCTCACGCGGCGAATCGGCGGCATACCCCAGCGGAGTAAAAGCCACCGGCTCCACATCGGCGGGAAGCCCCAGCACCTCTCGCGCCGCCTTCGTGTCGAAAGCCGCGATCCAGCATGTACCCAGCCCTAAATCCGCCGCCGCCAGGATCAGGTGATCCATAACGATTGCGACATCCACCTCGCTGTAGTTTTTGCCGTCCATCCGTACCCAGCCCTGGGAGGGAACCATACAGGCGCAAATCACCAGGGGCGCTTTGCCAAACCATTCAGCACGGTAGATTCGCCGCAGCTCCTCTTCCCTGCCCCTTGTATGGATTACCAGGAGCTGGATCGGCTGACGGTTGGCGGCGGTGGGCGCCAGCCGCGCCGCATTAAGGACCAGCTGCAATTTTTCATCTTCTACCGGATCCGGTTTATAGGCTCTGACGCTGTATCTCTTTTCGATCACATCCTTGAATTCCATGATGGTCTTCCTTTCCCATCCGCTATCTGAAGCAGAGTGAAATTTAAAAAAAAACGGAAAAATTATCTTCCTAATGGTGCAAAATATACAATGAAAGCCGTGAAAAGTAAATGAATTACCCCGCAGCAAGTTGCGAGGAATTCTTTTAATTAATTGCGCATGTATAGCCAAATATAGATCCTGAAACGATTTCAGGATGACGAGCGCCAAGGTCATGCCGAACTTGTTGCCGCTTCTCGGGAACGATGAAACCGTTTCGGCATCTATCTTGTTAATGCGCTAAAAAATATGTCACTATGTCTTGGAGAAGAGATTTTTTTAAAGTTTGTTTTGCATTTCCAGGAAAATATCTCTATTCTAACATTGTACAGATTGAGTTACATTGTCATTCTTTTTGCTGGAAACGTGAGAAAACCAGCGAAAATTTAAATCATAAAAAGGGGAAAGAATGAAAAAAGTTGTTTCTTACTATCCGCTGTCATTGAAACCATCAGTTGCAATAATTTGTTTAAAATTCATCCTCTTTTTGCTAGCGATTCCGTCACAAGAAGCTCCGGCGGCCCAATGGAAAGGCGGGGTCGCCGCAGTAGTAATTACTCCCGAACAGCCCATGCTCCTCGAGGGATATGTCCCAGCGCAGATTGCCAGTGAGAAAATCCATGATATTTTTGCCAAGGCTCTCGCGCTCCAGGACTCGACAGGCAGCCGGGTGGTGATTGTCACCGCCGATCTTATCGGTTACGATTACGGGTTCACCGCCGAAATAGCGAAAGAGGTTTCACGCAGGTTCGGTCTTCCCCGTGAAGCCCTGCTTTTCAACGCCTCGCATACCCACTCCGGGCCGGCTATTTATCCTGCGGAATGGCAGCTTCTCTATGGCAGTACACAGGAAGAAACGGCAAAGGTGACTGCATATATTCTATGGGCCAGGGAGCGGTTCATCAAAGTTATCAGCGAAGCCCTCACGGGCATGAAACCGGTCACACTGAGCTTCTCAACCGCACAACCCACTCCTTTTGCCATGAGCAGGCGGTATCCAACGGAAAAAGGCATCTCGTACCGTTCCACTCCCGCAACCCAGTATCCCGGGGGTTCTCGTGACGACACCGTGCCGGTCTTGAAAGTGGCGGGGCAGGACGGGAAAGTAAAAGCTGTGCTCTTCGGATATGCCTGCCATCCCATTACCCTGAATGGTGAAAAGTTCTGCGGCGATTATCCGGGATTCGCCCAGCAATATATCCAGGAGGCCTATCCGGGGGCGATAGCCCTGTTCATGCAGGGCTGCGGCGCGGAACTGGTTCCCAACGCCCGTTTTCAGCTTGAATACGCGATGGGCCATGGCAGAACTCTGACGGATGCGGTGAAAAAAGCTCTTGAAGGCCCGCAAACGCCTGTCACAGGCCCGCTGAGATACGCTTACACCGAAGCCCCACTGGATTTTCAGCCCCCTCCCGAGCGAAAGGTTCTGGAAGAACAGGCGAAATCCGACAACGCCGCCCAGCGGCGCAAAGCTGCTTTTTTTCTCGACAAACTGAACAGGAACGAGAAAATTAAAACTTCCATTCCCTGCCCTCTTCAGGCGGTTCGATTCGGCCCGGAGTTACTCATGATCGGGATCTCCGGGGAAACAGTAGTTGATTATGCGGTTACCCTGAAATCGGAAAACCTCACCCAGTTCACCTGGGTCGCCGGATACTGCAACTACGTCTATGCTTACCTTCCCACCTGGCGCATCGTAAAAGAGGGAGGATATGAGGGCGGCGGCGCCATACTCTATACACCCTTTCCGGGACCCTTTCTGGAGAATGTGGAAGAGCGGGTGCTGACCGGCGCACGCAAGATAGTTAAGGAAGTATCCGGAAGGTAACGGGCGAAAGCAAAGATAATCAATGTAAAATAATACGAGGTGGCATGAAGAGACTGTGGGGCAATGACTTCCCTTTCCCCATTCAGGGGGAAAGGGATAGAGGGATAGGGGGCTGTAACAACTTGCCTTCTTTTTTACATATAAAACGACTTTTGCAATTTGCTCCATTGAAAAAACTATTTATTTTTCATATATTATACCGACTGTTATCCGAAAGACAAACATGAAATCAAAAGGAAGGTGCAGCATGGCTCAAAATACCCAGACACAGCGGAAGGAAAAGGTAATCGAAGTCCTGAACAAGGCGCGCGCAAGGGAGTTAATGGCGATTTCCCAGTACATGAACCAGCACTTCAATCTGGAGGACATGGATTACGGAGAACTGGCATCGAGTGTAAAACATATTGCAATCGATGAGATGCGTCACGCGGAAACATTTGCAGAACGAATAAAGGAATTGGACGGAGAACCGACGACTGAGCCTGCTAACAAGGCTGAAAAAGGTCAGAAAGTGCAGTCAATCTTTTCATTTGATGCCAAACTCGAGGACGATACGATCGGCGTTTATAACCAATTCGTGTCGGTGTGCAGAGAAAATGGCGACAGCACCAGCATGAAAATTTTTGAAAATATCATTGATGAAGAACAGGCGCATTTCAACTACTTTGACAAAGTCAATGAACACATCGAGAAGCTCGGCGATGTATATCTTGCTCAAATTGCCGGAACATCTTCAGAGAAATAGAATTTTGCAGTGAAAACAGGTTTCTGACGCTGCACAGACAAAGTTCGACGAGGAAAAAGACAAAGAAGGGCTTACGGTCGGAACCGTAAGCCCTTGCTGTTCTTGATCTCATCCCGGCTGCAGACTGTTACTTATTCATATCGTTTTTCTTCAAAGGAGCGATCCATAAGTAGACGGTATGCTGGGAATACTCGCCGGAATTGACCGTTACTGTTTTAACCGGCGTAACTATTCCCTGCATATCGAAATCGTGTGAAACAATCCGTGTGCCGGGTTTGACCTTCTCAAGCTGGGGGATCAGTTTAACGTTAAGACTGGAAAGCAGATAGAGCGTTATTACATTGGCCTTGCCAAGGTCAATGGTGAAAATATCCTTCTGATAAATGTTGACCAGATTCTGGACATTGTTCTTTTTTACATTCTCCAATGACTCGATTACCCGCTGCGGGTCGATATCATACCCCACCCCCATGCACCCAAACTTCTTGGCTGCTGTTACCACTATCCTTCCGTCACCGCAACCCAGATCATATACCAAATCATCCTTTTTAACGTCCGCAAGTTCAAGCATTTTATCCACCACCTCTTGCGGAGTAGGCACAAAAAGGATATCGGGGGTGCGAATTTCTTTGAGTTCCTGATTGGCGCTGTCGACAACAGGAGGGTTAACTGCCGGTCGAACGCTTTGATGTCCGCAGCCAACGACTAACGCTGCCAAACATACAAGCACCAGCATACCATTCATCATACATACATGCATCAAAGAACTTTTGGAACGAACAATGGTGTGAACAGTCATAAACAATCTCCTTTATTCTGTGAAAGGCCACAAGAACTTTCAGTCAAAATGTGTGATACGGGAATCTAAACGACTGCCTCCCGCGTGTCAAGCAGAATAAAAGTAAAAAGACAGCTCAACTTTCAAACTTTTTCCTGACCTTTTTCGCCAGAACGGCTTTGATAAAAAAAAGACCTTGAAATATCAAGGCCTCGTAACTGGTGGGCGATATTAGACTTGAACTAACGACCTCCTGCATGTCAAGCAGGCGCTCTAACCAACTGAGCTAATCGCCCGTATAGAAATATAGAAAATTATGTAGTTACGTGTCAAGACTTTTCGAGCTTAGCTGATAGAATATCGTACAGGTGAAGTTTTCTGGCAAGAGAAACGGGGAGGGTGAAAGTAAGACGGATGATTTCACCATGCCCCTCGGTTTTCCGTATAACCGCATGGCGATAGATTTCACGGAGGAGTGCGTTTTCGTCCGATCCAAAATCCATGGTTAGAGTGATTTGACCTGCCATAGCGGCTTTTTTCAAAGCTTCACAGAGAATATCCAGCCCGGTACCTTGTGCGGAAGAAACTGCAATGGAGTCCGGATACCTTGAACGGAGAGACAGCAGGAATTGGAGATTATCAACCAGGTCGATCTTGTTGAATATGGTTATAATCGGGACGGTCGTAACACCGAGCTCCCCGAGAACCTGGTTCACCACGTTCGACTGCTCCTCCCAATCCGGATTGGTACTGTCGATAACATGGAGGAGCACATCGGCGTCTCGTACTTCATCGAGAGTGGATTTGAATGAAGCTACCAGATCATGCGGCAGATCGCGAATGAATCCCACTGTGTCCGACAGGAGAATGTCCGGAGCGTCTTTGAACCGGATGAGCCGGGTCACTGAATCGAGGGTTTTGAACAGCTTGTCCTCCACCGGGACATCCGCTCCGCTGAGTGAATTGAGGAGAGTCGATTTCCCGGCATTGGTATATCCCACCAGAGCGGCTTTGAACCGCTCACTCCGTTTCTGCCGTGAGATGGAGCGCTGACGGTCGATTTTTTCCAGCACCCCACTCAGATGGGCTATACGTGATCTTACCCGGCGGCGGTCGACCTCAAGCTGGGTTTCGCCGGGACCTCTTACACCGATTCCTCCCACCTGACGGGAAAGATGGGTCCACCGGCGGGTCAGCCGCGGGAGGAGATATTTCAACTGGGCAAGTTCAACCTGGGTTTTCGCCTCACGGGTTTTGGCGCGGAGCGCAAAAATATCAAGGATCAGCCCGGTCCTGTCGATAACCTTGACATCGAGAAACTCCTCCAGATTCGAAACCTGGGCCGGTGCGAGGTCGTTATCGAATATGACTGTGGAGGCGCCGAGACGCTCTACTTCTTCTTTCAGTTCCTGGACCTTGCCTTTGCCGATATAGTACGTGACATCGACAAGTGAGCGCGCCTGGAACACCGTACCCACAACTTCAGCGCCGGCAGTATCCGCCAGAAGCCGGAGTTCCTCGATCGGGTCAGAACAGGGAGAGCAGTCAGTCTTCCCAAACTTTTCTCCCGCGCCGACCAGGATCACCCGTTCTTTGGTTTTTTTCGTCAGATCAAGCATAATGTTTCCTTTATAAAGACAGAAGACAGAAGACAGAATAAAAAGAAAGTCTGAACCACTGATTCGTGTGATTCAAGTGATAAAAGATGATGAAAAGAAGTAAAAATAACCCAAAGACTGTCTGAACCATGATTCACATGATTCCATGATTAGCTTGATTGATTCAACTTGGTTATACTTGGATCATAGTTATTGCTCCTATGATTAAATATACGAACACTTTATTGTAAATAGATGCCGAAACGGTTTCATCGTTCCCGCGAAGCGGCAACAAGTTCGGCATGTCATCGTCCAATTTAAAGGAATTTAGTTTTGTGG
>JAUYCD010000018.1 GCA_030692375.1 Candidatus Latescibacter sp.
ATCCCCATCGGGTATACCATAGTATCTTAGTAAGGGGGGTAGGGGGGATTAACCTTATCAGATGATCACCTTTGCTAACTTAACGACATACCTGTTCAATGAAAAGGTATTTTACCATAAAAAAACATTGTGAACCGGTGAATGGGTATACTATACTCATATCCATTACTAAATTTCCAGAAAAAAATGAAAGATAAAGGAGAATAATCCATGCGCCCCGCCACAACCTTTCTTTTCTCCATCAGCCTGCTCCTTATCGGAGTCACGGGAGCATTCGCCCAGGAGGGCGGCTGGTACACAGAGGGAGATTTCGCCCCGAAAGTCAGGGTAAAGCTCGAAATAGTGAATACCCTTGATTTCGACCGGAAGAACTGTCCCATCACCATCACCCGAAGCCAGCTTCCCGTCAAAGATATCACCGATCTGTCCATCAATGTGATCGATCCCACGCTCCCCGGAGTTCCCCAGCCCACCAAAGAAGAGCTGTCGCTGGGAGGCGGCCACCGTATCCAGAAGGAAACCAACGGCCACCAGCTTTACAGCCAGTATGACGATATCGACCGTGACGGCATCGGGGACGAGTTTTTCTTTATGACCGACCTGAAAGCCAAGGAAACAAAGACCCTGTACCTTTATTTCGGATTCTCACAGCGAGGCTGGAACGTTCACGGCACCCATGGAGCCATCGGGAGCTATGCCCATCACCTGATTCCTTTCTGGGAATCTGCCAATGTGGGCTGGAAACTCTGGTATCCCACTGACGCCGATCTTTACGGCAAACGGAAGAATGTGCTCATGTCCGATCAACTCTACATGAAGAATCTCAACGGGTATGCTGTGCCTTTCGATTACGGTTCCGATATCATGCGGGTGGATGACAGCTTCGGCGCGGGAGGCGTCTGCCTGTTCGAGGTTCCCGCCAGGCCCGATTCGGCTTCCCGTCCCCGGTTCACTTCGGTGAAAACCGAATTCAAGCCTGATCGCGTCTGGAACGGCGGCCAGCTTTCCGATACCCGGTACGCCTTCGAGGTCATAGTCAACGGCCCCATGCGCAGCATGATCAAGGCCAGGACCATGAACTGGAATACCGGCGCCGGAACCTACGAGCTGGAGCAGATCTATACCGCCTATGCAAACCAGAACTACTCCATCTGCCAGGTGCACTACACGACATTCAATCCCAGGAATCCCGGAACCATGTTCGGCTGCGGCATACGGAAAATTGTGGGCGAGTATGATTCCTACCATGAAGGCAATACGGTGATTACCATCGGCAACGATGAGGTCACCGCGCCGGACGATCCGACCGGACTAAGCAAACTCAGGGTGCAGTATGTGGCCACCGCGCTCATTGTGAAAGACAGCTACAGGCCGCAGTTCCAGTTCGTCCCGGCCCATCAGGGCAACTATACGTTCAAGGTTCCTTCAGGCAAAGACCTCTCGTTCGAATATCTCATCGCCGCCGGCTGGAGCGAGGGCGAGATGCTGAACAAAGCCCCCGCATTCAAAGAGTACATCCTCAAGACCGCCAGGGAATACAACAACCCGCCGGTGATCAAACTCGGTGCAGTGGAGAGGAAAAAGTAAAAAGATAGGCACAAAGGGGCAAAGGCACAGAGGAAAAAGCTTACCTGACGGAAAGTTGGTCTGCTCGCTTTCTTTATCCAGATTTGAGCAGAGAGCCGCAGCGTTTCATTTCCCGACAACATCGGCTCCGGCCTTTGCTACCTGACCGTCCTGCTGCGAGCTCATGCCGCTCACTCCGATCGCACCGATGATCTTGCCGTCCTGCATCAAAGGCAGGCCCCCCTCGATAGGCGTCGCGCCCGGTACTCCAAGCAGCGTTAAACGGCCGCCGGCTACTGCGTCCTCAAAAACCTTGCTGGGCCGCTTGAACATCGCAGCGGTGCGGGCTTTTTCAATCGCTACCTTGACGCTCCCCGTCTGCGTGTTATCCAGGCGCTGGAGCATGACCAGCAGTCCGTGTGTGTCCACGATTGCGATCACGACAGTCCAATTATTTTTTTTCGCCTCGGCTTCGGCTGCTGCCATGACCTTCTTAGCCATTTCGAGTGTCACTTCGTTACCGTAGGCCGGCGCCTGCGCCTGGGCAACACTATTGACTGCCAGGATCATAAACAACGCGAAACATTGCCAGAACATTACCATATTGCCTCCTTCGTAAGTCTGTGTAAGGGTTTGTTCGAAGACTGCAGCGCAAAAGCTGCAGAGATTGTTTAGCCTATTCAATCAACTCTGTTCTGCATCGATCTATTGGTCAATAAAACTCCCCGCATTCGGTACACTTATTGGTTTTATCAAGGCCATTCACTTTCTCAAGTAAATGATAAACAGCGATAATCATGAACAAAAAAATCATTGATGAAATCACAAACCAATGATTCCCCTTTTGAACCATTTTGTATATACCATAGATAAGAGCGGTGAAACCGCAGATAAAAAAGAATAGAACAAATGAAAAATACACATCCCGGCGATCGACATGTTTGTAGCTATTTGCGCCGCACTTTGGGCAAGTCATAGGATTTCCCCCATATATTTCTACCTTTTTTGACCCGGCAAGTATCCCTGTTTACGGCATTTTCCCGACAGCTTTGCCTTCCCCGTCAAACAGGCTCAGGGACGGCCCATCCTTGGACACGCTCAGTATGGCGCGCAGCTTGCCGTTGAAGTCTGCCATACCAAAATCCGGCCCGTTATCGGACACACGCAGCATGGTTACCATACTGCCTTTCTCGTCTACAAGAGTGAATTGTTTGGCGCGAATCTCGTTCAAAACGCTCTGTTGAGCGGTCGGCGCTCCTGAGGCGCCGGAGATGAGAGCCAGGCATCCTCATAGCGGATTCGGCTGACCGGGGCGGAATCGAACGAGTAAATATCCGCTCCGGGACAGGCGACTAAAAATGTTGTCGGGGAGCGGAATTCCAGGTTTCTGGTCGCCAGAAAAACGGGCATGTTGAACGGATATACTTCGGCAGTCGGA
This sequence comes from Candidatus Latescibacter sp., assembly GCA_030692375.1. Classification (NCBI taxonomy): domain Bacteria; kingdom Pseudomonadati; phylum Candidatus Latescibacterota; class Candidatus Latescibacteria (ex Chuvochina et al. 2023); order Candidatus Latescibacterales; family Candidatus Latescibacteraceae; genus Candidatus Latescibacter; species Candidatus Latescibacter sp. The sequence continues at coordinate 3,005 of JAUYCD010000018.1, forward strand.
AATCTGTCAGGATGGAGGGTGATATTCCTGAGGTGCAATGGTATCTCCTGTATAAATTTTTACCTGAAGGAGGTCACTTTTTCGAGTCATCAAACAGACTCAGTTGATTTTTCTGACGGTTCTTCTTTTTTTCTTCTGCGTTTTTTTGGTTTATCTCCGCTCGTAGAGCTTTTTTCTCAAGAGCTTCCTGTTCTCTGATTCGCTGCTGTTCGGTTAAGTATTTTTCCAATTCTTCCGCTTCTTTACCTTCGACGAATTCCACTTCTAAATCTAGTTTAGATAGAGCGCTTTTGGGCATGATTATTCCTCCCGGAAATTCAACAAAAGTGAACATGTCGGTTATTTCCTGGCGGCAGAATCCTTCTTCTCCCAGTCCAAGTTTACAGGCTTTTTCGATTTGAGCTGCCTTATTAACAACAGTAGATTTCTTTACACCAAAATAATCACAGATCGTGTCAGTCTTCATACAATATTCTTGATCACGGTCAAATAAAAAATTAAGACGGGCAATGACGTAAATAATTGAGGCAGCCCAGATTTCCTCTCTGCCCCTGGTTATGGTAAGCTTTTTTTTCCTTCCGAGTTTATCGCATAATTTTTGGGCATATCCCTCATATTCATCGTTTAAGTGCTGTTCACAAAAATCCCTTATCAATTCCTTGATCTTCATAAGTTTTTCTCTTAAAAATTCATCAATCCAGAGTTATTAGTAAATCACAGAAATGGGTAATATTATTGTAAAGAGGCTTTTGCAAAAGTCGTGTTTACTGGGAGAAGCCCCCTTTCTGTCCCATTACTTGACATCCTTCCCCCTAAGGGGAAAAAGCCTCAAATTTAGAAATAATTGTATACGGGTATGTCGTTACATAAGCTAAGGTGATCATCCGAAAGGTAAATCCCCCCTGCCCCCCTTATTAAGGGGGGAAAAAGAAAATTGTTACTAATACTATGTAAACATTTCTTAGGATTTTACAGAACCCTCTCTCTAAATTCCCCCCTTAATAAGGCGAGGGCGACAAAAGGATAATATTGACATAAGTTATTATAAATAAATAAAATAAATGAATATTTAGCTTGACATGGCGGTTTAGATTTATTATACTTAAGGTATTGTTATGAAAGGAGATAAAGCCGCCATGCAACATATTGTAGATCCACGACAAACGAGTTTGATTGACTCTTATACGGGGGTATTTTCGAAGTTGGCTTACCGCCGCATAGTCAACGGCTGGCAGGGAGTATTCCGGAATGTTATACTCGCTACGATGCCTGTGGACACAATTGCTGGAGAATTCAGCGAAAGTGAAGGACGGTCGACCAAGGAATTGTATTCGATGGCCGGGTTGGTATTCATCATGCAGTTTCGTAACTGGACGATCGAGCAGGCAGCGGAAGAATATATGATTAATTTGGGCGTCCAGTATGCGCTCAATCTGGAGCCGGGCGGGCAAAGTCTTTCTTCGCGAACGCTGGATCGTTATCTGGCGATTTTTCGTGAGTGTGACATTGCGGAGAAGGTGTTTCACGATGTGACTCAAGCACTGGTTGAAGCACTGGAAAAAGACGTGAGCCGGCAGCGATTGGATTCCACGCATATATTCAGCAATATGGCGCAGTTTGGGCGGACACAGTTGATGGGAGTGGTAGTCAAGCGTTTCCTGACTCAAGTGCATCGGCATGATGTCCCTGCTTATGAAGCCTTGCCTGAAGAATTGCTCGCGCGATATGCCCCGGCAGCCAACCGGTTGTTCGGCGACACGGTGAACGACATCAAATCGCGGAAGCTGATTCGTCAACAGGTTGCTGAGGATATGCTGATGTTGATTCAATGGTTTGAGGATACCGATCACGCTGATCGGACGACGTTTAAGCAACTGGTTCGGGTGTTCAACGAACAATGCACGGTAGAAGAGAAACGGGTGATAATCAAAGAGAAAGCGGGAGGCCGAGTGCTTCAGAACCCTTCCGACCCCGATGCCACCTATGACGGCCTGAAAGGGCCGGGATACCAGGTGCAGGTCGCCGAGACCTGTACGGAAGGTGATGTGCAGCTGATCACAGCGGTTATCCCGCAAACGGCGGCCGAACCAGATTGTGAGGCTGTCCTTCCCGTATGCCGTGACCTTCAGGAAACTGGATTGGTTCCTGAAATAATGCTGTGCGATGCCGCCTATGGCAGCGACGCCAATGTCCAGAATTGTAAAGCACAAGAAATGGAATTGATCAGCCCGGTCAACCGGTCCCGACGCAATGATGAGATAATGCATGTAGACGATTTTGACATCGACCCTTTCACAGAATGCGTTCACCTTTGTCCGGCAGGTCATGCGCCTCTGGAATCCACTCATGACCTGTCCACGGGGAAGACCCGCACCATCTTTGACGGTGCGTTGTGCAGAGCCTGTCCAAGCTTTGCAAAATGCCCCACTACCGGAAAGGGTAACCGCCGTACGTTCCATCACACCCCTGCTCAACGGCGTAACGCCGCGCGCCTCCAGAAGGAACAGACCCCCGCGTTCCGTTCCGTATACAACAAACGAGCCGGTATCGAAGGAACCTTTTCGCGCATCAAATCCTGCCTCGGCCTGCATCGGTTGCGAGTTCGGGGATCCAAGCCCGTATTCATGGCATTGTTTCTCAAACTTGCTGGGTGGAATATTCTCCAGGCCGCAAAATCTAATACCTTGAGGAGGAAAATAGCCGCCAAAATACGGGTATTTTCCACTAATCCGATCCCAAATTGGCTTTCGATGTATGTTTTCAGGTTCCATTGTTATCTTTTTAACCGTCCTGTTCTCTGTTCGCCTTTAACAGACCTTTTGATGCATTCAAGTTGAATAAAAGTTTTTTACTTTTGTCGCCCTCGTCTTAATAAGGGGGGGGGATCCTACCCCACAGCAAGCTGCAAGGAATTCCGTGATTAAATGTCTCTCTCAGGAAAATACCCTTGTAACTATATAGAATATAAGAATATAGGCAACCAGACTCGCCAGAACCAGAGTATACAGGCATCTCCACGAAGACAGAATCGGCGGCGGCTCTTCACTATTTTCTCTCTGTTCCTTCTCTAAGCCATTCATTGATTTTTCCCCGATGAAATCATATTGACAAAAAGCCGGTACGCCCCGGGAACACCGGCCGGAAGCTGGCGGAACCACGCGTAACCCGAATAGATAAAAACACCCTTACCATACCGGGCATACAACATTCCTCCCTTCCGATCGGGTTCGTTCGGGTCATGGCAGGACAAAACCGGTTCATAATGCTCGTCCCATTGTGTGGCGAAATAGAGCCCCCGCTCCTGCACCCAGCCATCGAAATCGGCTGCGGTAATCCTGTTCGGAACTTGCAGAAGCGGGTGATCCGGCTTTATAAAGCTGACAGGTGCTGTCTCCACGCTGACCCGGTCATTTCCGATGGTGAAAGGATACGGGCCGAAATTCCCCATGAGCAGACCGGAGGGCACGTTGTACTGAACGATCACAGTTCCGCCATTACGGACATATTCGAGCAGCCGCGATTGGGTGGCTTTCAATATCTCACGAGTATTGTATGCACGCACACCGGTAATTATGGCATCGAACGAGGAAAAATCCCCTGCCGCAAGCATCTCGTCAACCATCAAAGCGACATCGTATCCCAGGCTGTGCAGCGCACCGGGGATCTCGTCTCCCGAGCCCATGACATAGCCGATTTTTCCCCCTGGCATCGGGCTGTCGAGTTTAACAGTCTTGATGCTGCTCTGCGGGAAATACACCTGCTTTTTAATGTGGGGGTGACTGATTTCGACGAGGGCGCGGTCATAGGTTTTCCCGTTGATTTCAGCCTGGGCGACAAGGACCGCTTCACCAAAATTTTCAGGCGGAGACAGGGTAAAAGTAACCTGTTGTTCCCCATTTTTTTCAGCGATGGAAAATGGTATCGTCTTCGGCTCGACCTTCCAGGAGTCAGTACCGCTTAACCGGAGGAGCCCCGAGATGTTTGAAGCATGGCTCTTGATCCCGACAGTAATTTTTTTGGAACTGTTGTTCCCGAACACGCAAACGTTCTCATTGAAGTTACACGTTGCCGGAGGCCTGATTTCAAACGGACGATACAGCTCGCCATCGACCCGGTCAGTCCATCGAAAAATGAGAGGCGCCGGGTATTCCAGGAACAAGCCTCCGCAGCTCACGGTAACGAGAATCCGAATCGAGGGTGGATTTTCCGCGAGGCCGATCATCCGTTGATTGGAAACGGAGAACATTCCTTCTGAAAACGGCTCTTCGAGCCAGTATGGCTGTGAAATCGGACATGCCGCCGGGATGTGAAGGGTATTTTCGACGGTCACCGGAACATTATCGGCCAGATCGCGATTTTCAAGGGATGTAAAGCCGCATTCAGGACAACTGACCTTCCCAAGCTTCAAAGGCAGATCAGATCGGTTTACCATTGTTATACGGAACGGAACCTGCTCCCCCGGAACAGCGGAAAAACCGGTCGACACCGCTTCGATCCAGAGGCCTGCGCAGGATTGTATGATTTTCAATAATTCCTGCCGTTTTACCGCGACCCACTCGTTCTCCTGGAGTTTGTTCAGCTCTTCATAGACCGCTAACAGATCAGGAACAGATTTGGAAGGGTTCTGAGGGTCAAAAGTTTTCAGAATTTTCTGAAGCATCTTTCCTGTCCGCTGGCCGCCGGGAATCCGGTTCCACGTGGTGTCGATGCCCTCGAAAAGGTCGTTTGAGGCCGGATCCCCGTCAACGAGTACGAAATTATCGTACTGAATTCCCCTTCGGCCGGCGGCGCCGAAACCCTGTGTCTTGTGCATGGACCGGCTCAAAGCGGCGATTTCGGTATATGATTTGCCCGGAAGCGGATTGTATTCGCCGACATTTACTCTGATTAAAGGATTTTTATCACCTTGCTCGATACGGAAGGTGTTCGCGAATATTCTCCGTGTTTTCCAGGGTTTGACGAATTTGAGCTGTTCCGGGAATTGCGCCGGGTCTGCTGCGGCTTTAAATGCCTGGAGCGCAAGCAGCGCTGAAGCGGCATGGTGACCGTGCCCTCCGGATTGACCCGGAGGGAACCGTGTCATAATAAGATCGGGACAGAATGTCCGGATTACCCATACCATATCGGCAAGAACTTTTCCCCTGTCCCAGAAATTGAATGTCTCTTCGGCTGTCTTCGAATATCCGAAATCGATTGCCCGGGTAAAATACTGTTCCGCGCCGTCTATGTTACGCGCTTCCAGAAGCTCCTGGGTACGGATTATGCCGATTTCGACTCCCTTTTCCGAGCCGATCAGGTTTTGGCCGCCATCGCCGCGTGTGAGCGACAGGTATGCGGTGCGGTATTTTTTCCCTTTCACCAGATACGCCAGGACCGCAGTATTCTCATCGTCCGGATGGGCGCCTATATACAAAACGCTTCCAAGTGTGGTGAGCTTGTTTAAAGCTATCTGTAATTCGCCCGAGTCTCTTATTGCACCGGGCTGTGCAATGACGTGATGCGAGATAAGAAATGCCGCAAAAATCGTAAAGAATATTGATTTATAGGAGTGTTTTTTCATCATTTTGAGTGTTCAATGTCCTCTCGCCTTACTGTATTATCTGAATCTTAAAAGGAACCTTCAGCTTTTCCCAGTGCAGGAATGCTGTCGCGGATGTTCCAGACAAATCGTCAAATCCGTATAACAGCCATTCTTGGTGAGGAGAACTGATCGGTGTCACCGTTATTCTAAAAATATCATCTTCCTGGTTATAAAGATAGCTTCCATCAAGATCATTTTTCTTGCTGAATGCGATGATCCAGTTTTTTTCCGATGGTATCATGTGGATGCCGTACTTGCCTGCCGGCAGTTTCTTTCCTTCAACGAGGATATCTTTGGTGCATTGAATGGTGGTATTTTCGTTCGCTCCCGCACGCCAGGGAAAAGGCTTATCCTTTGAGTAGTTGTTGCCTGGCGCCAATCCATAGGGCACGAGTTTGCCCCAAATTACTCTTCCTTTGACCCCAGGCCGGCTGTAATCTATAGTGATATCGGTATCGATTCCCAGCCTTTGAGTCACACTGGCCTTGAGGCTCGCACGAACTTTTTCACCCTGTGCCTGTGCTGCTGATGGTATAACAAGCAACAAGACACTAACCATACTGAGCGCGATGTTGAATCGTTTCATAAAAACTTCCCCTTTTTGATGGGTTTACCGGTTGTGGAGCTTGATCGGGATTTCTGTTCCCGGTTTCGTTAAAAACCAATATTTTTTTTATCATGATTCTGCCGAAGTAAATAAATTCGGAGGCACTCCTATTTGTCAAGAAAAAAATGGGTAAAGTTAAGGTAAATAAACGTTTTTTTAGGTTCATCCGATTATTGCATACCTGAAGTAGAAAGGGGTGGAAAAAAGGAGTGGATATTGTATAAAATTCCCTTTGAACAAACCCTTTAGCCCCAATACAGTTCATTTAACCACGAAAATCACGAAAAACACGAAATTTGCTTTTTGATAAAATCATTTTTTGTGCCTTTCGTGTGGTTCGTGGTTTAAAAATCTTGTACTTTTTCGTTAAAGTGAACCGTATTGGGGCTAAAGTGCAAGAGTACTCAGAAGCAGGTAAAGAATCCAACTTTTTTTTCATAATTTATACCCGATCTTGCGCAATAAATTTTTCCGCCATTGTATTTCTTCCTCGTCTTCAATGCCTCTGGAATGAAAGCCGTCCACTACCCCCAGTACGCCTCTCCCCTGTTCCGTCTCGGCAAGAATTACTTCGGTCGGGTTGGCAGTGGCGCAGAAAATACGGCATACCTCCGGCGCCATCTTCACGGTGTTCAACACATTCAGCGGGTAGAATCCTTCCCCGAGGAAAATGATAAAACAATGGCCGGCGGCAATGGCAAGAGCATTTTCCCGCGCAAGTTCGATCATGACCTCGTCGGTGCCGGACCAGCGCACCAGGCATTTGCCGGAGGCTTCGCAAAAGGCCAGGCCGAATTTGATGCCCGGAACAGCGCCAACCAAAGCTTCGTGGATGTCCTCAACGGACTTGATGAAATGCGTCTGGCCGAAAATGAAGTTCACCGATTCCGGCTTATCGATTCTTACAGTAATGATCTGCATATCGAACGCCTCCCTTTTTAGATATATAACGCGATCCGGTATTTCGCCTGATGGATTAAAATAGTACGAAAAAAATATTGAAACAGTAAAAAAATAGATATATTTCCTGAAACCTTGATAAAAAAGGGGCGTTATGTAACTTCAGCCCTCTTTCCCTCGTTTCCTTTACCCCGAATGGGGTAAGGGAAGTCGTTGCTCCACAGGAGTTGCTGCTTCGCAGGAACGGTAAAAATGAAAAAGTTTTCCAGAAGAACTTTCCTTGATCACACAGCCAAAGGGATAACAGGATTTCCCCTCTTTGCATCATCGTTCAATAATTCCGCACAGGCATTGGAAAAACCGGCAGGCAAGGTTCCAGTGGTGGTGGTCCAAGACGATAAAGCTCTCAGTGGCAGTGTAATCAACCAGGATACTGTTCAGGTCATGCTGGATGCCGCCCTCAAGAGCATCACCGGAATGGAAAGCGCCCTTGAGGCCTGGCAGAGCCTGTTCCCGGGAATCACCCGGAAAAGCGTAATCGGAATAAAAGTGAACTGCATCAATGATGCGCTCTCCAGTCATCCGAAGACTGCAATGGCCGTTGCAGGCGCGCTCAAACGTATGCAAGTGGAAGGGAGCGCTTTCCCGGAGGGAAATATAATCATCTGGGACCGCACGGTCAGCGAACTCCGCCGCGCCGGTTACACAATCAATACCGGAACAACCGGTATACGGTGTTTCGGCACCGATCAGTCCGGAATCGGTTACTCTACAATAAATTATAATGTGGCCGGCAGTACTCAGCGTCTGAGCCGTATCATTACCGACATGTGCGATTACCTTATCAATCTCTCGGTGTTTAAAAACCATGACATGGCGGGTGTGACATTCAGCATGAAAAACCACTATGGCACCTGCAATAACCCAGGGGGTCTCCACGGCGGCTACTGCGATCCTTACATTGCGGCGCTCAACAATCTGTCTCCCATCCGTACCAAACAGGTCATCTCCATCTGCGATGCTCTCTGGGGCATCGTTGCCGGGGGTCCCGGCGGCGCACCCCAGGTCACCCCGAAATCACTGATCGTGAGCCGTGACCCGGTGGCGCATGATGCGGTATGTACTCAGGAAATCGGAAATCTCGGATGCAAAACACTCAAAATCGCCACCCACATCGCCACCGCCGCAAAGGCGCCCTATTCACTTGGTATCGCAGACCTCGGACAGATTGAGATACTACGGCTTCAAAATCCCAAGCTGGCAGTTAAAGAGTTTGAAAGCGGTGAAACCGCGCCCCAGGTGTTCCGGGTGTTTCAGAATACCCCCAATCCATTCAATGTGGAAACGGTAATTTCCTATCGGCTTTTTCGTCCTGCGGCGGTGAAGCTCGATATCTATTCGATCCGAGGAACCATCGTACGACGCCTGGTGGACGAACGCCAGAACGCCGGGCTGTATCGAGTGAACTGGGACGGCCGTTCAAAAGAGGGTCTTCCCGCAGCTAGCGGGATATATTTCGGGCGATTTTTAATCGATAAACATAGAGGGATTGTTTGTATGCAGTTGCTCAAATAATAACCTTGAGGATTTACCATGAAAATGCGCTTCATCTTCCTGTTTTTACTTTCAGTAACTCTTTTCAACTGCTCCAAGGATTCGGTCACCAATTCCAAACCGGTAACTGTGGAAGATATATTGACCCGTGATGACGAGATCAGCGGATGGAAACGAGGCGGAGTATCCTGGACAGCAGGCAGCAGCGGAGAACTCAATACCCATATCGACGGCGAAGAACCGCTCTATACCCGGAACGGGTTCATCGAGGCGGCGATGCGGCGGTACGAGGGCCGGGTTCTTACTATAAGCGCCGCCATAGAGCTTCGGGTTTTCGACATGGGAACTCCCGCTCATGCTCAGTCACTCTTTAATGAGATCGTCCTGCAGTTGGTCAATCCAATTATCTGGAGTCCGGGAGCGGGAGAAGAAGCCCGTATCGAGCGATTTCCTCTTTCGCAGAAAATTGTGTTCAGAAAATCCGTATACTTCGTTTCTCTTTCCATCACTACCGGGCAGGACGAAGCATTGGATGTATTGAAAACATTCGCGGGAAATGTGAACAGCAAAATCCAGTAAAAACAGAGACTTTCATGAATACACCGTATACCAGAAGAAATTTTATCATATGCTCCGGAGGAGTTATCGGCGCCGGTCTCCTTCCAGGTACAATTCTTCCCTCGCCTGCCGGGGCGAAAGAAAACACCGGAACTATCGACCTTGCGGTAGTGCAGGGAGATACTGCCAGGGCGGCCGCGCGTGCAATAGAACTGTTCGGGGGAATGGAACGTTTTGTCCGTCCGAATGACACCGTTCTCCTCAAACCGAACGTCTCGTTCCCCAATCCTCCCCGCATGGGCAGCACGACCAGTCCCGAACTGGTGAAAGCGGTTGCGGAGCTGGCACTGAAAGCGGGCGCGGTAAGGGTCATCGTAGCAGATAACACGATGCGCGGCAGCGCCGCCTGTTTCGAGGCAACAGGAATACAGGCGGCTTTCGCAGGCAGTGAAAAGGCAAAGATCATCTCTCTTGACCGCGAGAGCTCTTTCACCGAGATCGAGGTTCCGCACGGCAAGGCGCTGAAAAAGGTCATGATCGCCAGGCTGATCGGCAGGTGCAACGTGGTGATAAACCTGCCCTGCGCCAAGTCGCACAGCGCCACCGAGGTGAGTTTCGGTCTGAAAAATCTTATGGGACTCATCTGGGACCGTCAATTTTTTCATACCGGCGCCGATCTGCATTGGGGGATTGCCGAGCTGGCGACCGTGATGCGCCCGCATCTTACCATCCTGGACGCCAGCCGCGCGCTGATAACCGCCGGACCAACCGGCCCGGGGAAAGTCCAGGAATTGCGCACCGTCATTGCCGGAACCGACCCCCTTGCGGTCGATGCCTATGCGGTCTCTCTGGCGGCCTGGAACAACCGGTCGCTTGACGCCCGTTCTGTGCTGCATCTTTCCCATGCCTATACCCTGGGTGTAGGGAAAATAGATGTGACAAAGATGGCTGTTGTCAAGGAAAGCGTATAAATTGAAATAAAAGGCTCTTCTCTGAATTATATTTGACGACATAAATAATTGCGCATGTATTGAGTGTTCAGATCCTGAAACGAGTTCAGGATGACACGTGTCATGCCGAACTTGTTTCGGCATCTATCTTTAAAAAGAAACTCAATAAAATATGTCGTCATGTCAGGTAAGACCACGGTTCATGAACTCTACACTCCGCTATACATTTTCCCTTGCCATTTTCCTCTTCTTTTCAGAGTCTCATCTCCTCACCGCTCAGAACCGGCCGGTCTGGCCGAAAGGTGAGTTTCCCCATCTCGTGGTTGATGACAAACTATGGATCGGAACCCACCAGGGTCTCTACCAGTATCACTCCTCTGAAGACACATGGGCGGTTTACGGCGAACACAGCGGCCTGCCTTCCAATGACATCCGTCTCCTTCTCTGGGACGGTGAATTTCTCTGGGCCGCAACCGCGAAAGGCCTGTCCTACGGCGATCTCAGACTGAACAAATGGGTGACCTTCACAGCCGGGAGCGGGCCTCCGAGCGAAACTATCCTGTCCCTGGCCAGCGGGGGAAATTATGTCTGGGCCGGTACAGACCGGGGCGCCGCACGGTTCGACAAAATCATACAGGAGTGGGAAACTTTCGTCCCGGGAAAAGGTTTGCCGGATTCCACCGTGTACGATATCGCTGTCGACGGCGACCTCGTATATTTTGCCACACGCAAGGGGTTGGCCGAATACGACACCCGTTTCGAGAAATGGCGCTACTATGGAAAAGGCGAAGGTATCGCTTCGGACACAATACGGGTTATCCATCCGACCGCCGAATACCTCTGGCTTTTCACCGACCGAGGTATGAGCCGATTTCACAAGAAGCTGCACACTTCCCTGTCATTTACCGGCGACGCCCGGATGAACTATGAGAACATCCGCGATTTCGCGGCGGATAATGACCAGTTCTGGCTGGCCGGCGGTGAAGGTGTGCTTCTTTATGACCCCGGCAGCTCCCTCTGGAGAAATTATCAGGAAGAAATAAACCTGCCGAGCCGCTCGGTGAAAGCGTTCTCGTTCACCCGGGAAAAGAAATGGTTTGCAACCGAGCGTGGGGTGGCCCTCTACGATGAAGCAGAAAATATCTGGCGCCGTTATGACCGGGCGCAGGGACTTTCCTCGGAAAACTATGAGGCGGCTGCGTCCTATTCAGGAATGACCTTTCTCATCAATGCCGACGCGATCGACTACTTTAAACCTTATGAAAACCGGTGGTATACCTATACGGTAAAAAAAATGACCGGTTCCGGCCGCAGCGGCGTTTTCCCCATCCTGTCCCTTGACCGTGAGAAGGGGAGTTATATCAAGTTAAATCCGGATCTCCAGCTCAGTGCGAGCGGCAGCCGTTTTACCTACCTTGACCAGCAATCCTTCGACAACCGATACGGAAATGTATTCGGTAACGCTTCCGGGGAAACCGCGAAGCGCGGCGATCTTAAAGCTCAGCTATCTTTTCCCGGGGGCCGGACGCTGAACGGGTTTTACAATGACACCGATTTCAGCCGCACCGTCCACGGCATGAGATACAAAGGGCGCCGGAGCGATCTTGTCCAGGAGATAAACCTGGGCGATGTACGGTATGAACAGGGGAAAAACAGCCTTATCCCCTCGCTCGGGATATACGGGTCTTCGGCGCTCCTGGAGGCTGGCCCCAAAACGGAACGGTATAAGCGGAGCCTGGTTACCGCCCGTGGATGGAGCGGCGAAAAAACCACCGGATTCGAAACTGATTTTTTCACCGGCAACCTTCAGAAGGGCGATCTTCTCCTCCGGGATACGGACTATATCCGGGAGACCTTTTTCCCCGTCTTTTCCGGCATCGGAATTTTTTCGGTAGACGAAGGCTCGGAGAAAGTGTACATGGACGACGGCGACACTTCCGACAACACAGCCAATACCATCAGTAATACCACCATAGCCGGAATCGGCGGCGATTTCGACCTCCTCGGCCAGTATAGTAAATATTCCATGGATTACCGGCTGGGAGTGATACGTTTCCTCACCCCGGTAAGTGATGCCGCCGCTGTGGTTATCCGCGGAAGTTCGGGCGGCTCGCCCTTTGAAAGCGTCCTGAAAAAGCCGGAGTCGGTAGACAATAGCCTTGTAAACCGTTACTTTATCGGCGGTATGCAGATCATCCCCTCCACGTTCAGCCTGGAGATTCTCGATGAAGGAGGCGCCCAACACCCTCTGAAAGAATTCGGCCTAGATGACAACGGCGACGGGAGAGTCGACCCGGAGCGGATCGATTATCGTGAGGGAATTCTCTCCTTCCCCGCCCCGAAACCGTTCCCTTCATCGGCTTACGACCGCGGCCACCCGCTTTCGCACTACTCCCTGCACATCAGATTTCAGACAGAGATAGCTATTTTCAGCCTGAAACACAATCACCTCATCCGCGGGTCGGAAACATGCACCGTCGATGGCGAGACCCTGACCGGAGGAGATGACTATGTGCTCGATTATACCAGCGGCGCCCTGCTCATCATCAAGGAAGGTACGGTTGCAGAAGACAGCGAGATCAAAGTCGCTTATGAGTATTATCGCGATTCCACGGAGAATTTCAATCTGGCCGGCGCCGGACTCAGTCCCTCGGACAAAATGCAGATGGAAGTCAGCTATTTCACCTTCGACCAGGGCGGAGACAGCGGGTATCGGGAAAGATACAGCGGCATCGACTCTTTCAGCGAATTCAGATGGCAGGCGCGGGGGATGGATTTCGTGCTCACCCCCCAGTTTGCCCGCACCCAGGGAGCTTTACGGGCGGGAAACAGCATGGCGGTCAGAACAGATGCCAGCTCCTCAAGGATGCGCCTCTTTTCGCTTTATGAGCGGTATGATCGGAATTTCGAGCCGTTATTCCCCCAAAAATTTCAATTGGGGAACCTGGAGGACCGTGAGGGGGCGGGAGGAACACTCTATCCCTTTGCCTTTCTCGACGTTTCCGCCGACTGGAGCCGTGAGCGCTCCCCGGCGGATGGACATGGAAAGCAGAGCACAGAGGAGAATCTCGGGGGAAAAATCGTGCTTAACAAAGCCCTCCTTCCGGCGCTCTCTCTTTCCGCGCGGTCGCGGACACTGAAGGCGCAAGCGTATGAATCCCGCAAGGAGACTTTGAAGGGAGAGATGGAATACCAGGTTCCGGGTATTCTTCTTGAGAAGATACCGCTCAAAGCGATGCGCTTATACGGGGTCTGGCGGCGAAGTTATGAGGATCGTGTGACGGATTCGGGCGAACTGACTCCGGATGAAACCAGAAAGGTGTATGATCATAACTACCTGCGGTTTGACATAACACCGGCGAATCTTATCCAGATCAATACCTACTATCGGGGGATGAGCACCCGCGCAGAGGATGTACTTTCCGGCAGGGGCAGCCATTTGCTCAACAACCGCCGGAAACTCTTCCTGGATATGACCCTTGATCGTCTGCGGGGGATGAACCTGAATATCCGCTCGCAGGGGGAAATCAACGAATCGTTCTCCGCGCCCGGACTGAACACCCGCAGCCGCTCGCTCGACCGCAACCTCCAGTCCAGCCTGAGGTTTTTCCCCGGGCAGTGGTACCGCCCGCTCACTCCGTTCACCTTCGAATTCAACTACCAGCCATCTTTCAACGGCTACCAGGGTAATACCCCGGCGGATACCCCCTGGATTGACACGCTCGCCGGGTCCTGGCCGGTCCGGGAATTATCGACCTCTGAAAACAGTACGCTTTACCAGGCTCGCGGGGAATGGAGACCATCCGGGTCTCTTTTTCTCTCCAGCGGCATCGATGTCTATGCGATCATCGACCGCACTTTAGGCAGCCGGCTCGATACCGGCATCCATAGAATAAACCAGAAAGTGGAATACCGGCCTTCAATGTCTTCGCTTCTCACCCTGCAATATATCAGAGATCAGGAGGAAAAGGTAAAGTATTCCGTCTCCACACGCGACAACCCCCTTGTCTGGCTGGAAAACCGCTGGAATGACAAGCTGCAGACCAAATGCACCGTATCATGGCTCCAGGAAGAAAAACGCCTGGGAAATATAAGGGAACATTCCACCCTCTGCTCGCCCCTGTTCGGCTGCACCTACCGCATGGGGCGGCAAAGCTCCGGGCTGTCTGCCGCCGAGATCAGGAATGACCTTTCTTTCACTTTCTCCCGGGGCACGAGCTTTCTCCCGGATTCACGGTACAACAGCGTATCAAACGCTTTCGCAATGGACTGCTATCCGGCATCTGTGCTCATCCTCCGGTTACGGGTAATAGTATCTTACCGTGATCACACCATTCCCGGAGCGCCTTCCCTGAACACCCGGCTGGAGATACGGATGACCGCACAGTTGTAAGTGAAAAAAAGGAATTTATTTAAAATTTCCTTCTGCTCTCATAAGGGAGCTTGACACTTTAGGGCGGTTGTGCGTATTATACAGACTTGAACTCGTTTCAGGGGCTGCATGATAATAATACAAAACAGGTATGTCTTTAAGTAAGCTAAGGTGATCATCCGAAAGGTTAATCCCCCCTACCCCCCTTATTAAGGGGGAAAAAGAAAATTGTTCCTATTACTTATGTAAACATTTATTAGGATTTGACAGAACCCTCTCCCTAAATTCCCCCCTTAATAAGGGGGGATGCCGAAGGCAGGGGGGATATTTAAAAGACACAGGAGCACCCAATTTCTCATATTTACTGTTTTACTGTATGTTGCTGACTTAACGACATAACCAAATAATACAATTTTTCATAGTGCTCCTGTTGCTAATATATGTATGCAATGGAGAAAATAGATGCCGAAACGGTTTCATCGTTCCCGCGAAGCGGCAACAGGTTCGGCATGACGTCTTCCGTTGTAACTTTTTAACCACCGGAGAGGCTTTTGAAGGAACGAACCGAATGGCAAAAGGAATTTTTTTTATAGTGTTTTTTATTTCAGGTGTATTTGCTGTAAGTTTATCCTGGGCCGGATCGCCGTACTCTGACTCTAAGACTCTCTACCAGAAAGATTCGATCTATCAAACGATTAAGGTATGTCAGGAAGGTACGGTGCTGAAATTATTTGGGGGAAGAACCTGTTTCAGCGCGATGGATAAAGCTGAGCCTTATCACCATGTTCTGGAATATACCGGAATGATGATCATGGGTACCGCATATGTCGAGAATCCGAAGACAGCACTTTTGATCGGCCTGGGCGGAGGAACTGTGGCGAATTATTTGAGAAAATATTACCCGAACTTGAAAATTACCGTAGTTGAATTGGATAAAACCGTTCTTGAATGTTCTCAAAAATTCTTTGATTTTAAAACGGGTGAAAATATGAAGGTGGTTATTCAGGACGGAAGAAGGTTTCTCATGAAAGACAAAGATAAATATGATATTATAATTTTAGATGCATATTATGGAGATTACATACCTTTCCATCTTTTAACGAAAGAATTTCTCGGTATTGTAAAAGAACATGTACAGAAAAACGGTATCGTTGTTTCCAATACGTGGTCATCGCAAAAACTGTATGAAAGAGAATCTGCGACCTATGAAGATGTATTCGGTCATTTTGACAGCTATCTGGGTAATAAATCGGGTAACAGAATTATTATTACTTCCGGGAATGGGGAAAAATCCGATGAATCATCATTGCGATGCTGTATGGTAAAAACACAAGATACAATTCAGTATAAAGAATTGAATCTCCCCGAAATATTTGATAAAACGTATGATAGAAATCTTTCCTGGCCGAAAGATACTCAAATCCTGACCGATGATTATGCTCCGGTTAATACACTCGTTGATCGGTGATGAACGAGCCAGAAATGAAAGAAGTATTTTTTTGGCATCTTTAAAAACGTAAAAAATAAGTCGCACCGTATATAAAGGTACTATGCTGACAAAAATTCTTATCTACATGATTACTTTTTTAGGCGGCGGAATCTTTTTAGGACTTGAAATAATTGCCAGCCGGGTTTTAGCTCCTTATTTCGGGAATTCGATCTATGTATGGGGGAGCCTGATAAGCGTTTTTTTATTGGCGTTGAGCATCGGTTATTATTTCGGCGGTCTTTTGGCAGATAGAATGCCGTCCTTTAAAATACTCGCACTGCTGATTCTGGGCGCGAGTTTTTTTGTCCTGATAATACCTGTTATCCAAATTCCGGTCAGCAGGATTATCGTTGCATGGGATCTGGAATTGCGTATTTCTTCACTCATTGCCTGTATTTCTTTTTTCATGATCCCTTCCGTGTTAAACGGTATGATAACCCCGTTCGTCATTAAACTAAATACTGCAAAACTCACAACCATCGGGCAGACAGTCGGAAATATCTATGCGGTTTCTACCATGGGAAGCGTCACAGGAGCTCTCCTGGTTTCTTTTTATTTGATTCCGAGCATAGGAACCCGCGCCATACTTATTTTATCCGGCATAGTATTGATCTTCACCAGTTTTTTAAGTTTTCTAACTGACAAAATTTTGTCGCATCAAAGAAAAGATTATCATCAATGCACGAAAGGAGAATTAACGTGAACATATCGCATGGAGTACGCAGGTCGTTGTTGGCTCTCTCCCTGCTCGCGTTACCAGCCGGTATTTTCGCACAGGCGCAGCAGCAGAAAGAGCAATTCGAGCCGCATGTCGGCCAGGAAGGCAAGGATGTTGTGTGGGTGCCGACGCCGCAGGCGCTGGTGAATAAAATGCTCGACATGGCTAAGGTCACTCCGGAAGATTTCCTGATCGACCTCGGCTCAGGCGACGGGCGCACAGTTATTACTGCCGCTAAGCGCGGCGCCCGGGCAATAGGCATCGAATACAACCCGAACATGGTGGAGCTTTCGAAGCGCAGCGCCGAAAAAGAAGGAGTCTCCGATAAAGCTGCTTTCGTCAAAGCCGACCTGTTCGAGACCGATATCTCACATGCGACTGTGATTACCATGTTTCTTTTGCCTGAGATCAATCTTAAACTGCGTCCGAAAATTCTCGATCTCAAGCCCGGCACCCGTATCGTATCGAATACTTTCACCATGGAAGATTGGGAGGCCGATGAGACCGCCACGGTTGATAATGTCGGCTCCTCCTGGGACACAGCCCTTTTATGGATAGTGCCGGCAAAAGTGGGAGGCACATGGCGGCTGGCTCAGGGAGACCTCACGCTCAAGCAGGAGTTCCAGATGATTTCCGGCGCGCTCAAATCCGGCACTAACAACACCTCGATTGAAAATGGCAGGCTGCGCGGAGATCAGATCAGCTTCAGCGCCGGAGGCGCCCAATACACCGGCACCGTGAACGGCAACACCATGGAAGGAACTGTCACATCCGGCGGAAACAGCAGCAAATGGAGCACCGCCTACATAGGGTTATAACATTGTATATCGCTGCGGTCTTGAATGCACCATGGCAGTAGTAAAAAAAAAGGCCCGGTATTTGATTCCCGGGCCTTCAGAAGAAATTAAGACAGCGCAATGACCTATTTCAAAAGTGTCATCTTCAGTGTCTTGGAAGTATTTCCGGATTTTACCGTATAGAAGTAAATTCCGGCGGAAAACTTGGATGCATTCCAGGTAACGGAATGTGAACCGGCTGTCATAAACGCGTTGGTGATGGTATCCACTTTCTGGCCCGCCGCGTTGAAGACATCAACACTTACCATTCCGGTTTTTGGAACGGTGAAACTGATGGTGGTTTCGGGATTGAAGGGATTGGGAGTATTCTGGGAGACGGTGAAAGCCTCAACCTGATCCTCCTTCACCGATATTGACTGCGAAATACTGCCTTGAATGGAATCATTGGCGATATACCAGAGGCTGGTGGGATAAGTTTTCTGGGTAATATTGTCGCAGTAGATACCGTCAAATGCAGTATTACTGTCGACAATAACAGGGCCGTATTTAAGGCCGGCCACATCCCCGGCGTAAGCAAGATAACCGAATCCCGTTCCATCGGGACCAAGGAGTCCAAAAGACACAGCCCCCAGATCATAGGTCGAAAAAATGGAAAATCCAAGCGGATCTCCGCTGTAATCGTACACCCAGGGTGCGGTGCTGTCGCCGGAACACAACCATGCTCTCGCTCCGGCGTTCGGATCCCAGAAACGGTCACCGACATAATCGCCGTTCCCGTTATACCATAACGTGACATCAGAGTCTTTTGTCTGGGTGGGATCGATGCAGTGCTTCATGCAGAAAGATAGACCCTGGTTGTAAATACGGCCGTTGGAGTAATTGGCCTGGGTCGGCCCGCCATGGTATTTGTATCCCTTTGCCACTTCTGTGGGATCCCACCACAACCACTTAAAGTCATAGGTCCGCAGCACGGTGCCGTCATTGGGGTCCAGATAGTACATCATTGCCGGATTTGAGATATCGGGGTAGCCATTATCGCCTACTATGCACCAGAGGCTGCTCAGGTTGTCGCTGATCGGCCCGGCGTATCCTGTGGAAGTGTTTGCAAAAGTCACTTCTCCGTCTGTGCCGAAATCCATTTTCTGCTGGCTGGTGCCGTTGGGAACCCACGAGTATTTCCGGACTTTATGAAGCCCTCCGGGGACCACCGCTTTGGGAATGTAGTTCTGAACGAAAAATTTTGTATGCTCGCCTGGCATAAGAGCAATTTTCCCGTCATCGCCCCAGCCCATGAAGGCGGTTGTTTCAATCATGGTCGAGTCCTGCGGGGTGGTTCCAATAATCCATCGGGCGCGAATCTTCATTCCGGGATTCTGGGTTTTGCTGTCATATCCGCCGTTGGCCACGGAAAGCTGAGGTACAGCAACCGGTGAAGGATAATATACGGGGTTGGCCATAACCATGTTCTTGGCGTCATACTGCTGAATATGTCCGGCGCAATTAAATTTCGGACCGAATTTGGTGCTCACGAGCTCTTTGGGAGACCTGCTGTCGTACGCCCATATATAATACGTGTAATCTCCCGCCGGAACCAGGCTGCGATCTCTCGCCTTGCCGTCCCAATTCATCACATTACTTCCGATATCCAGCATCTGGGCGCCGGACATATACATGCAGGTATCGACACGATTCATATAATGCCAGCCCAGGAAACCGTTTCTAATTTTTACTACCGATGCGGCTTTTCCCTTGGTATACACAAAAAATATCGCGGTGGCGGGAGTGCCTGATACCGTAACCGGTATGGCAAGATTTTTGCCGTCGAAGCTGTATTTCAGTTGCTGGGGTACGGTAAGCTTCATAATTTTGGGTGTAAAGGCAGCCGCAAAGACTGTTGATGCAGTAAATAAAAGCAATGATGCGCATACAATAAAGCGTTTCATGGTACGAATCTCCTTCTAAAGAGAAAAATCACAGCAAACCAGATTCTTTACCACAATACTTCCGATTTTCATCACCACCTTTCCACTCAATTCCGTATATAAAGAATTAAAACACTATGCAGAAAAGAAGCTGATAACTTTCTAATATAAATTTAATACTTTTTTAACATTTGTAAATGATTATTTTCAGTTTTTCTTAATCAATTACTGATGATCCGGCAAAAAGTAATTTTTACATTATTTTATGGTGTTTTAAACCTCACCCCCCGTCCCCCTCTCCTAGTCATGAGAGGGGGTAACTCATTGCTGGCTATGTTTTTACCCTCTCCTGGATAGGAGAGGGTGGCCGAAGGCCGGGTGAGGTTTTCGTCAATTCAGAGAGCTTTTTAATACTTTTTGCCGCATCATCAATTACTCAATAATTCTATATTTTCTATTCATCATACTTTATCGGAGGGTAAGTTTCAAAAAACTGTTTATCCTCCAGACGACTCTTGCAAAACTCGAAATACCTGTGTATCTTGAGGAAAATGCTCACAAACACGTTTCTCTCAACAAAAATCACCTTTATGCCGGAGGTATGCGATGGTACGAAAAATTACGCTGGCAGGACTCTTTTTTACTCTGTGCCTGCCCTGTTTATTGGCTGCCCAGACGCTGGACGGGAGTCCTTATACTCCCGGGAAAGACCCTGATATCGATCTCTACATGGTGAACTGGAAAGACTCCGCGCCGAAAAAAACCTACGGCGCCCTGACTGAACAAGCGATTTTCACCAGGGGCGACCCGATGAAACCGCCGGCAAAAGGCGCGGTGCTCAAGTACTGCAATCGTTTCAGCCATGCCGCATTGGAACCGCAGGCCACCACCGGTCCGGTCACCCTTCAGGGCGAGCAGGAAGTGTACTATATCCTTTCCGGCAAAGGCGCCATCAAAACAGGCAAGAAGACCGTTGACCTTTATGAAGGCATCTGCATTCTCATGCCCGCCAATCTTACATTCGTCATGACCAGTACCGGTTCCGAACCGCTCACCATGTACCTGGTCAACGAGCCGATTCCCCAGGGATTCCGCCCCAATAAGGACATACTTGTCAGGGATGAAAACACCATCCCCATTACTTCCACCAACGGCCATTGGTGCCACATCGTCAAAGGACTCTTTTCCGCCGCCGATGGGTTCGGAACCCTGGAGGCGGTGCTTACCGTGTCGCTGGATCCCATGACCATCGCCCATCCCCACAGCCATGACACGGGCTGCGAAGAGGCGTGGACTGAAATCTCCGGGACCAGTATTGCTTTCATCGGCAAGCAGATCCGCATGCAGCCCCCCGGAACCGGGTATATGATCCCACCCAACGGAAACACTCCCCACGCCAACATCAATACTTCTGACAAACCGATCAAATTGTTATACTTCGCTCGCTATAAAGATCACGAGGTGAGAAAATAACAACCAAGGAGAAAACCATGTCCGTCAAAGCATATACCCTGAGCTTTCTGATGTTTCTTGCGATTCAAACCGCCGCGTCCGGCCAAAGCCTGGACGGTTCTCCCTATACGCCCGGCAAGGATGCCGATATCGACATGTTCATGGGATGCTGGACCGAATCCAATCCCCGGGTGACCCACGGCACCCTGATCGAGCGGGATATTCTGACAAAAGGGAATGCTCTTACTCCCCCCCGCCGTGGCGCGGTGATGGAGTATGTGAACCGTTTCGCGTACGGTACCCTTCCCGCTCACAACACCACCGTTCCCACCGCGCTCAAAGGCCAGCAGGAAGCTTTTTATGTTCTTTCCGGAAAAGGTACGGTAACCGGAGGCGGAAAAACAGCCGATCTTTTCGACGGCATCTGCTTCTTTGTCCCGGAAGGCCTCGAATTCACCATGACCAATACCGGCGACGAGCCGCTGACCATGTATGTCATCTCCGACCCGGTGCCGGAAGGTTTCAAACCCGGAAAAGAAATCCGGGTTAAAAACGAGAATCTGTTTCCCCTCGGCACTAAGGACGGCCACTGGTGCTACCAGGAGCGTGACCTGCTTACGGGCCGTGACGGCCTCGCTACCATCTACGCCATCATCACACTCACCATGGATCCCATGACCATCGGACATCCCCACAGCCATGGACGCGGCACCGAGGAAATATGGACTACCATCAAGGGGAACAATATAGCATTCCTCGGCAAGCAGATCCGCATGCAGCCGCCGGGAACGGCCTACATGATACCGGAGGACGGGAAGACTACCCACTCCAATATCAACCAGTCAAAGACCGAGCAGGTGAAGATGCTCTATATCGCGGTTCGAAAGGATTTGAAAAAGTGATAGTGCATCACATGACACGTGTCACCTTTTAAAAATAGATGCCGAAACAAGTTCGGCATGACACGTGTCATCCTGAACTCGTTTCAGGATATATTCCGAATAGGAGGACTCCATGTCACGTCCGATTTCCATACTCTGTCTTCTTCTTCTGACAGGGTACACCGTTCCTGCATTCGCGCAGAATCAGCTAGATCCGGCGCCGTACGATCCGGCCAAAGAACCGAACCCGGACATGTACATCTCAAGTTATAAAGATTCCATGCCTGTGCATACGCACGGCGCCCTGATCGAACGGGCGGTGCTCACCCGCTGCGATGGCGATCCCATGAATCCGCCGACCAAAGGCGCGGTGCTCAAGTATGTGAACCGCTTCTCCTACGCCACCCTCGATGCGTCCGGCTCCACTTCGCCGACCACACTGAAAAACGAGCAGGAGCTTTTCCTTATCCTTTCCGGCAAAGGCAGGGTAACCGCCGGAAAGAAAACGGTGGAACTCTATCCGGGGATGTTTTTCATGGTTCCCTGCAATCTCAGCTTCACCATAACCAACACCGGCGATGAAGAGATGACCATGTACCTGGTAGCCGAGCCGACTCCGCCCGGATTCCGTCCCAATACGGACCTCTTCGTGCGTGACGAGAATGTAACGCCCTGGACTACGTCCAACGCCCACTGGGTCAATGCCTACAAGGATCTGATCATGCCCGATGACGGCCTGGCGACGCTCCAGATGGTGCTGACTGTCGAGTTGTACCCCATGACTTTTGCCCAGCCGCACAGCCACATTCCAGGATGCGAGGAAGTGTGGGTGACCATGAGCGGCGAGGTATACTTCCTTCTCGGAAAGCAGATTCGCAGGCTGCCGGTCGGCTCGGCCTATGAAATTCCGCCGAATGATAAAGTCCCGCACGCCAACTTCAATGTGTCGGAAAAACCGATCAAGTTTTTCTATTTCGCACGTTTCAACGACCATGAACCGAGGAAATAAAGTGCCTGAGTGCCTGCACTTCGACAAGCTCAGTGCCCGCTTGCTGAGCCTGTCGAAGCAAGTGCCTGTCGAAGCAAGTGCCTGAGTTGCAAAATAGGGGCAACCCCCTGTGGTTGCCCAAAAAAAGCTGGTGAAAATGGATAACATACTCTATTACGGCGACAACCTGGATGTTCTGAAAACGAACAATATGTCAAGCATCGGATGATATCCAATTCCCTTATATTTCCCTTATTTGGGGTGACAGTTAGCTTTTTTGTATAATAGTTTATTATTTTTCTTCGCGATTCAATAGAAACAATTTTATAATGGGTGTTATGAAGGGGCTACAGAATTATTTGTTAGACCTCGGAGGCTAAAGGAGACTCCGCTATGGCAAAAATCGCGGAAAAGATTACGAACCTCGCTCTATAACAACTCAAAAAGCATCCGGATGGCGTCCGTTATGGGGACCTCGTACGCCTCATTGAGACGGCTGATGCCTCATTGATGAACAACACCATTCACGGTACCGTCTGGGACCTGGCAACTCGTCTGCCCGAAAAAGTCTACAAACCCTCGCGCGGCCTTTTCCGGCTCGTCGAGTTCCTCGATAAGGACACGGATCAGCTCAAGGTCGATCTTGTTCCAAAGCCCCCGCAGAAAACGAAGGAAGAAGACTTCTACTCTCCTTTTGCAGATTGGCTCGTCAACGACTTTGAAGAGTGCACCAAGGCGATTCCCCTTGGCGGCAACAAGTTTAAGGATAAATGGGGTACGCCGGACGTGATCGGCAAGCGGGAGTCAAAGAAAAGTGACATTTTGCAAGCGCCAACGGAGATCGTCTCCGCCGAAATCAAGACCGACGTCTCACAACTCGTTACCGCGTTCGGGCAGGCCTGCGCATACTGCCTCTTCAGCCATAAATCATATCTTGTGGTGCCAGAGGACTCCCCTCAAGGTGAGGTTGCGCGGCTCGACTCGCTCTGTCAGGTGTTCGGCGTCGGACTAATCCTCTTTGACGTTGCATCGCCCAATGATCCGAAGTTCAACGTCAAGGTTCGCGCACGTAAGCAGGAGCCAGACATGTTCTACGCCAACAAGTACATGCGGCTCATCGAGACTGAAATGTTTTCTTGAACGGAGGTCTAACCCGCCGTCGTAGCGGAATCTCGGGAGCGGCGCTTTGCGCCGTCCCTCGATCCGTTGAATGGTAACGTTAGGCTTTCCCGATTATTTAATTGATTCTCTCAGATTTCAGATTTTACATTTCAGATTTCAGACCATATTCTCTCTCAAAAACACCTCAATATCTCTCGTCGCTATTATTCCACCGTCTCTTGCTCCTGCTATAAATTCAACTTTGAATGCCTGATAGAGCTGCCTCGATAGTATCGGATTTCCTGTATAATCATAGAGTATTGCAAATGCCGCCTGAGAGCACTTATGTATTTTTTGTTTTTTTTCCCGTCTCTAAGTCTTGTTATTGCTTATTCTAAGTTTTTTTTTATATATTGTATTTGTCTGTTTATGTTTGATTCTGAAAAAAAATATTTTTTATTATAAATGGATTTTTCCTGTTTTTTGCGCTTTTTTTATCCTTTTCCGAAAGGAGAAGAAATCCCCTCTGCCTGTCGGCATCTCCCCTTATTAAGGGGAGAATTATACAATGCTGTCTTTTTCCTTCTTTTTTGCCCCCTTAACAAGGGGGTCGGCGCTGTGCGCCGGGGGGATTTTTAACAAGGAGAACGCACATGCACTTGAAAAAGCTTCCTCTCTCCCTTATGTTCGGCCTCATGTTCGGAACCATCGCGGTGAGCGCCGAGTTTTACAACCGCGCCCCGGATGTGCTTCCGGGAACGCTCCCGGAGATGAACACTACAGCATTCTGGATCGCCAAAATGAAAGCCCCGGATGAGGTTATCCTGACTCCTTCCGCCATCCAGGCGATGAATGTGTCGTACCTGTCGCGCATGAAAGCGCCCGATCCGTTCAAAGGTGTCGACAAAGACCGTATCCCCAATCACGATGATCTGAACCGCTGGCCGGGACGGTATATCGTCCTGCCGGACCTGGCGTCCATGACCCCTGCGCAGATCGCAGCCGCTGTGCGTGAGGAAGTGGCCAAGGATATCAATTTCATGCGGGGGAAATACTCGAAGAACGTCCTCGGCCTCAAATCGGTCGAATTCAAGGAATTTGGTAACATGCTCGGCATCAAGTACACCGATTGGGAGCTGGACCGTTTTGAGAAGGAAATGGCGCCCGACCTGATCGGCAGCACGGTCACCCCGCTCGATGCAGTAACGGTCTCTAGCGCCCGGCTGCGGATCGTCCCCACTTTCACTCCAGAGCAGGTCGGTCTCATGGAGAACGGCAAAGCACGCTGGGATGTATGGACAGTCAACATCGTCCGTGTCGGCGCCCCGGTTTCGGTGCTGCACAGCTCACGGAGCGGCGGATATGTTTTTGTGCTCTCTCCAGAGGGTTACGGCTGGATAAAAACCGAGGAAACGGCATTCGCTCCAAAAGCGGATATTACTAAATTCTCCCGGCCCGCCCTATTTGTGGTCTGCACCGGCGACCGCGTCCCCTACTATTCCGATGAATCATGCAGGTATGCCTCCGGATGGCTGCGGCTTGGCGACCGTCTGCCTCTCGTTTCACAGGCTAATCACCGGCAGGTGTTTGTCCCCGTCCGCCGGGCGAACGGGAGGCTCGCCACAGAGCAGGCATGGCTGGCGAAGGATGCGGACGTTCATGTGGGATGGCTGCCTTATACGCGCCGCAACGTGGTGACCACCGCTTTCAAGATGATGGGGAACCCCTACGACTGGTCGATGGCCTGGTATGGCCGTAATCATGAGACTACGCTCCGCGATCTCTTCGCCTGCTTCGGATTCGAGCTTCCGTTCAACGCGGAGCTGTTCACCTTCTTCTCGGATAACAAAAAGCGGGTGGTTCGCCCCGCCGAGGGCAAGGCCGAGCAATACAAGGCCATTCTCGCCAACGAGCCGTTTATCACCATTCAGACATGCGGCGGAGGGCACTGCCAGCTTTTTCTTGGTGAACACAACGGGGAACCCATCGTACTCGACACCACCGGCTACGGCTATGACAAGGACGGCGTCCGCTGCGAGGTGCGGCGTCTTACTGTAAGCAATATGTCCATGCCGGAATATTTTCTCAAGACCAATTTCACATTCTGCGAGCTGAAGTAGGAGCCGCCATGACTTCCAGAGAACGAATCATTGCCGCCATCAATCACCATGAACCGGACCGTACGCCGGTTGATTTCGGAGGAACCGTTGTGTCCGGCCTGACCGCAGGTGTCATACCGCGCCTGCGAATGGCGCTCGGGATGGATAAAACGGAACAACCTGTGAAGGTATTCGAGCCTATCCAGATGCTCGGAGAGGTGTCGGATGACCTCCGTGAGCGTCTGCACGGCGACTGTATCGGAATTTTCGGCACCTCGACTCGCTTCGGTTTCAAGAATGCCGACTGGAAAGAATGGAAGATGTTCGACGGCACCCCTGTGCTCGTTCCGGGAAAATTCAACACTGAGCCGGATGAAAACGGCGATATTGTCCAGTATCCGCGCGGGGACAAAACCCTCGCTCCCAGCTCAAAGATGCCTAAAGGCGGTCTCTATTTCGATGCTATTGTCCGCCAGAAGCCGATCAATGAGGACAAACTCGATCCTGCGGACAATGTGGAGGAATTCGGCCCTATTCCCGATTCAGAGTTGGAGCATTTCAGGAAAAGCGCCGAATATCTCCATGCCAACACCGACTGCGCGGTCATCCTGGCCATGCCCGGCGCCGCGCTGGGCAATGTGGCCGCCATTCCCGCTCCCTGGCTAGAATCTCCAAACGGAATCCGCGACACCGAGGAGTGGTACATCTCCCATGCGCTCCGCAGGGATTATGTGTATGAAGTCTACGACCGTCAGACCGACATTACCATGGGCAATCTCCGAAGGGTGTACGAGGCGGTCGGCGATAACATCGAGATTCTCTACCTGAGCGGCTCCGATTACGGCACCCAGCGCGGCCCTCTCTTCTCGCCGGACATGTTCCGCGACCTCTACAAGCCCTTCTTCGCGCGGATGTGCGGCTGGATTCACGCCAACACCAACTGGAAGGTAATGATCCACTCCTGCGGGGGAAACCGTCCCATCATGGAGGACATTATCGAGGCCGGCATCGATATTTTCAATCCGGTACAGTGCTCAGCTGAAGGTATGGAACCGAACGGTCTCAAGAGGGATTTCGGCGATCGTATCACGTTCTGGGGCGGCGGTGTAGACACACAGAGAACCCTGCCTTTCGGGACACCGGACGAGGTTTATAAGGAAGTCCGTGAGCGTATCCGGATTTTCAATAAAGGCGGTGGTTTTGTATTCAACACAATCCATAATATCCAGGCCAACACTCCGACAGAAAACATTCTCGCCATGCTGAAGGCTATCGAGGATTCTTTTTGAAAAAAGGGTCTTCCGATGAGAAGAATAATACCGGTTCTGTTCATACTGCTGTTCGCAGGCTTGGCCCTGTCTGTACCAAATATTTTTAAAAAAGTCGGGTTATACACCGATGCAAATCGTGCAGTACCTGAATCGTTTACACCCCCGCCGTACACCAGTCGCAGCAGCAGTATGGTAACGGAAGCCGCGAGTCAGGACACAACCGAAATAATCCGTTTTCAAAAGTGGCTCGACGCCAAGGGAAGCACGCCATCCGACTATTTGGTGAAAGTAGCCGGAAGCCACCAAATTACGATTCTTGGCGAAAGACATGAAATTCGGGAAAACCTGGAATTCTTGAACCAGATTATCCCACGGCTCTATTATCAGTCCCATGTAACCTGCATCGCCATGGAATCGTGTGTGGCCGAAGATAATGAACGCTTGAGAAAGCTCGTGACCGCTCCCGTTTTCGACCGGCGGCTGGCTCTGGATATTGCACGCTCGCAGGGCTGGAAGACATGGGGTTGGAAAGGATATTGGGATGTGTTGGAGACGGTATGGAGAGTCAATCAGGAGATTCCGGACAAACAGCAGAAAATAATAGTTGTCGGTATCGATTTTATCTGGGACGGCCCCTCTTTTGCACTTCTGGGACTGGGGGATGAAGGTTTGAATGTACCCTTCTGGCAGAAGTTTAAGGGAATCAGCGCGATTGATGATATCATTTTGCTATCCAAACGCGATGAAATCATGGCGCGCAATATCGAGAAAAATATACTGCAAAAAGGAGCGCGCGCGGTAGTGCTTGTAGGGGCAAATCACTCGTTTATCAACTACCGCCAGGCAGTAGTGAGAAACGGAAAAGTTCTGAAGGAATGGAGCCGGATGGGATTCCTGCTCCATCAGAGGCATGGGAATGATATTTATCAAATCCTGCTCCATGATTCTTCAGACGGCCTAGTTTCCCGGTTTATCGAAAATGCGTGCAGAGAACGCAATGAACCGGTCGGATTCGATGTACTCAGTTCTCCGGTTGAGTTCCTGCGCGACAGCAAAGTTTCTCGATATAGAAACCGTCCCGCGGTTTGTTTTTCCGATATTGCCGCCGGGTATATCTTCCTGAAGCCCTCCATGGAACTACACCGGTGTCAGTGGATTGACAATTATATATCAAAAAAGATGTTTGCCGCCTACCGGCACTATTATGAAGGGATATGTAAACAAAGATTGCAGAATGCCGAAGAGGCAAACCGAGTCTTTGCGAAGTCAAAACAATAATATCACTTTTCTCTATGGAGGTGTTCCATACTCGGGACACTCATCAAAAAAAATGGCAAAAAATGTGGCCGGAATTGACGCTTGCGAAACCCTGATTGGTCTGCATTGTCTTTATCATCGTAATATAGCTAATATCAGAGGCTTTCTGGAGTTTTTCGTTTTTCTCCTGACTCCTGTCTTCTGACTCCTGTATTCCCTTTTTTGAGGTTTCAATGACTTCCAAAGAGCGTGTTAACGCCGTCCTCAGGGGCGAGATACCGGACAAGGTTCCCTGGGGAGAATGGGCGGTCGATTTCGACACGGTTGGCCGGGTGCTTGGGCATGAGACCTATTACCGTGCCAAGGCAAAATCACAGTTCGCGTTCTGGGAAGGCCGCCGCGACGAGGTAGTGCAGAGCTGGAAAGAGGATGCCATCGCATTCTTCCGAAAGATGGACTGTTTCGATATTATCAATGTTGCAGCGATGGCTTCAAGTGTGGCTCCGCCGCGCGGTTTTGAGTTCG
The DNA here is from genome assembly GCA_030692375.1 of Candidatus Latescibacter sp. NCBI lineage: Bacteria > Pseudomonadati > Candidatus Latescibacterota > Candidatus Latescibacteria (ex Chuvochina et al. 2023) > Candidatus Latescibacterales > Candidatus Latescibacteraceae > Candidatus Latescibacter > Candidatus Latescibacter sp. The sequence goes on from JAUYCD010000018.1 coordinate 32,027, forward strand.
AGAAACCGAAAAAGATCGGGGAGAACACATGGGAATTTCG
>JAUYCD010000019.1 GCA_030692375.1 Candidatus Latescibacter sp.
ACACTTACGTGTTATTATATTTACCATGTTAAGTCCCCCTCTGGGGGATTTAGGGGGCTGCCTTCTCAAAGTAGGTATAAGTATTTATTTATAAATAAGTTGATAAAATACTTATGTAAATTTATGAATAATCCGGGCTAAACGACATACCAGTTTTATCTTGTATTCCGGATTCTGACTCCCGGATTCTTTATTTCACGATTTTCATTGACACCGGAATGGTAAAACGTTAAAATAGAAAAGCTGTCAAGCCTAAGACTTTGTGAATTCTGTTCGATTTTTCAACCGGGTATTTCACCTGAAAACGGCGTTCCCGGGGACGCCGGGAGGAAAAGTGGATGGCAAGCTCTCTCAGTAACAACATTTTCGTACGATTTTTCAGAGAGGTCATCGGGCCAGCCGCAGTAGTAGCTGCGGGAATGATCGGCGCCGGTGCGGTCGCCACCCGTCTTCTGGCAGGAGCATGGTTTGGTACGAGCCTCCTGTGGAGCGCGCTCTATGTTATCCCCATGGTGATCTTCTGTCTTGATTCCGCGTCCCGAGTCGGCACCCTGACCGGCAGAGGAATGATGGACATGATCCGCAAGGACATCAATCCTGCGCTTGCCTGGTTCATTTTCATCCCCACATTTCTCCTGAATATCGTGGTCAACATGAGCCAGTTCTCGGTTATGATCGAGGCCACCTACGGCGTATTCGGAATGGCGCCCCCGGCGAGAAACGATATCACTACGGGAGTGATCGTTGTCGGGATCACCCTGCTTCTCCTCATCCTCGGGCTTGTGCTCTATGGCGGTTACAAACGCCTGGAAAAATCCATGACCTGGCTGCTTTTAGTAATACTCGTCTGCTTCATCATCGTGGCGTTAAAGGCGCTTCTGGATTGGCACACCTGGGTGGAGGTCGCCAAAGGCCTCGTTCCCAATATTCCCGCCAATCTGCCGATCGCCGGAACTGACCCGGTACAGTACCGGAACGGTTTCACCCAGCTTATGTCCATCGCCGGGCAAGCACTGCCTGCCTCGGTGTTCCTCGCTTACGGGTATTTCACCGCCAACGCCAATTACAAGGCGGTTGATCTCAAGGCGTCATTCAAGAAGACGGTCATCAACATGGGCATCATCTGGGGTGCTTTCTCTGTGGTAGTGGTTGTCGCCGGATACTTTGCGCTCAACCTGCAGTACCAAGGGACTGGAGCGCCCGGGGACCTCCATTTCTCCCAGATTTCGACCGTGCCGCAGGCCGGTATGGTGCTCGCTCCCGCCATGCCGGACTTCATGGGCTTCCTCGCCTACCGTATCTTCTCTCTGGGTCTTTTCGCCGCGGCGTTCACTACGCTGATCTCAGTAGCCATGATCATGGTGTACTTCACCCTCGACATCGTGGGAAGAGACTGGAAGATCACCCAGGAGAACAAGGCTTCCCGCATCACCCTTGCACTCTGGATCGCGGTGCCCGCGATTCTGGCGCCCCTGTGGAAGCTCGATGCGCTGCTCAAGGCTATCATCGCCATGGTCGGCAACCTGATCCTGTGTCCGCTCGCTGTGCTCATCATCCTGTATTTCGTGAACAACAGAAAGTATGTCGGCGATTATACCGCCAAGATGGGGAGAAACATTATCTTGGTGATCACCCTGCTCTACGCGTTTTTTATCGTGGCGTACGGGACGATACACGATTTTATACCGGCGATTCAAAAGGCTTTGGCCGGGTAACACCGGAAGCCCGCCGAAAGGCGGGCTTTATTATGTGGTTTTTGTTCCGCAGACTTCCTTTTCGATCAGACCGCATAAAATGTGGTAAATCAGTGCATGAGCTTCCTGAATGCGCGGCGTTTCTGCGGATGGTACAACAAGGGCGAGGTCGCAGCTCGATCTCATCGAGCCCCCATCGCCCCCCGTAAGGCCTATCACTTTCATGCCCTTTTTACGGGAGGCGTCGATAGCCCGGAGGATATTGGGGGAATTCCCGCTGGTTGAGATAGGTATCGTTACATCTCCCGGCCTTCCGAGAGCTTCGACCTGACGGGCGAAGACCTCTTCGAAACCGTAATCGTTAGCGATGGAAGTCATAACAGAGGTGTCGGTGGAAAGCGCCAGCGCCTGGAGCCCTCTGCGCTCAATTGCGAATCTTCCGACCAACTCTGCAGCGAAATGCTGGGCATCGGCGGCTGAACCGCCGTTCCCGAAGATAAGAACGGTTCCATCCCGATTGATGCATTCCACTATCATGAGCGCTGCCCGTTCGATATCCTCTACCAGTTTCACGTCGGAAAGCATGGTTTGAATCATGATAGAGTGATTACTCACAGCTTGAATTATTTCTTCTGATCGAGTCATACGTTTTCCTCATTGGGACTTCTGTTTTGTCTCCTGTCTTCTTCCTTTACCCTTCTCTCTCTTCTTCCGCTTTGAGCGCCCGCTCCATGAGGGTATACACACGGTCCACCATGATGCTCGGGTCTTCCAGGAGACCAGCCTCGGCAAGCGCATTGTCAAATATCTGCCGTACGCAGGCCTGGAGGAAACCCTTGTCCGTTTTACCCTCACGAAGTTTTTTCAGGGTATGTATGAGCGGATGGCCGGTGTTGATCTCGAGTATCGGAGCCTTCTCCATCCCGGCGTCCCGCCCCGCCGCTTTCAGTATACGGCGCATGGAGGCGGTCATTCCTTCCTCGGGATTTACCACGATTGCAGGCCGGTCCATGCTCCGTTTGGATTCACGCACCTCGGACGCTGCATCCCCCAGGGTATCTTTCATCCAGGAGAGCAGGCCGCGGGCGTCTTCGGAGGAAAGGGCAGGCTGCTCCTTCTTTTCCTCTTCCGGTGCAGGCGGAAGCTCGATGTCCGCCGAATCGGCGCTGATGAGCCGTTTCCCCTTGTATTGACCGAGGGATGTCATCACAAAATCATCGATGGGATCATGGAGGTAGAGCACCTCGATGCCGCGTTTCATGAACGCGGAGAGGTAAGGCCCCCGCTCGATCTCCTGAACGGTTCTGCCGTTGAGGTAATATATGGCGTTCTGCCCTTCCTTGAGCCGGCCGATGTAATCATCGAGGGAAACGAAGGTTTCCTGCGCTGTGCCGGACCGGAAGCGCAGGAGGCCGGAGAGCTCGGTGCGGTTTTCATAATCGGACACCGCTCCCTCTTTGATGAACATTCCGAAGCTCTCCCAGAAGGCAAGGTATTTTTTCGGGTCTTTTTTCGCTTCTTCCTCCAGGAAACGGATTATCCTGCGGTCGAGGAATTTTTTCAGCTTGCGGAAAACCAGGTTATCCTGCAGAGTCTCACGGGAGATATTGAGCGCCAGGTCAGCCGAATCGACCACTCCTGTGATAAACCGCATGTACTCCGGCACGAGCTCTTCGGCGTGCTGGACGATCAGTATCTTACGTGAATAGAGATTGATCATGGGTTTCAGCCGGAAGAAACCGAACCGTTCCATATTGGCGGATGGAACATACAGGATGGCGGAAAGCTGGAGCGGCGCATCGGATGTGAGGTGCAGACGGTAGAGAGGCTCATCTTCCGTGTTCGAGATGAATTTGAAGAATTCCTTGTACTCGCTGTCGCTTACTTCGGAAGAGGATTTAAGCCAGATGGCCTGAATGGTATTTACCCGCTCGCCGTTCACCAGGATGGGGAAGGAAACGAAGTTGGAATACTTGCGTATGATATTTTTGACCAGGCCGGCATCCTCATACTCACGGGCGTCCTCCTTGAGCTTGACAATCACCGAGGTTCCGCGGGGGAGATTCTCAACACCGGTGATGGTATATTCTCCCGCGCCGTCGCTCACCCATTCGTACCCTGAAGCATTCGTCCTGAACGACCGCGTCCGCACAGTAACCCTCTCTCCGGCCATGAATGCGGAATAGAATCCCACCCCGAATTTCCCGATAAGCTCAGGGGTGATCTGTTCCCGGTTTTCGATGCTCTCCAGAAATTCTTTCGTGCCGGACCGGGCTATGGTACCAAGGTTGGCCCCCAGCTCATCGTGAGTCATGCCCACCCCGGTATCGGTCACGGTCAGAGTGTGAGCATCCTTGTCGGTTTCGATACGGATCTCGTGGGGGGCGTCCTTATCCAGGTAATTTTTCTGGATAAGGGCTTCGTGGCGCATTTTTTCGAGAGCGTCCGAGGCATTCGAAACGAGTTCGCGGATGAATATTTCACGGTGCGTATAGAGGGAATGAATCACGATGTCGAGAATCTGTTTTACTTCAGCTTTGAATTTTCTTGTTTCCGGCCCGGTATTTTCCTGCTGAGAATCAGGTTTTTTTTCGTCCATAAGAACGTATCTCCTTCATCAAGATAAAAAAGGTAGAAAATGGTGGTTCCCGGAGTATAATATATATTAAATTGTAGGGAGAATCCGACAGAAATTGTTCTCTACTCGATGACAGTTTTTATTTTGGGAATAGATGCCGATGCCCTGCTAAAGCAGGGAACCCAATCGGAATGACACATACTAGTGTTAAGTCAATGCAATAAAGTTGGATTCATATTCCCCCCTTAACAAGGGGGGGATGCCAAAGGCAGGGGGGATTTCTTCTTCCCAGCGAATAAAGATCCCCCCGCCGCTTGAGCGGCGACCCCCTTTTTAAGGGGGTTAAAAAAAGAAACTCCAGCACTAGACATTATCTGATTGACATTACACTAGA